>DAIOVT010000036.1:0-16284 GCA_036758885.1 Kineosporiaceae bacterium | reverse complement strand
CCTGCGCCGGGTCCGGACGCATCGCCGCCGAGTCGACGAGGAACAGCACCGACCCGCCCTCGACCGAGGTGTTGATGGCCACGCTGCGGGCCAGCCGCAGCGGCGCCAGGAACGCCGACTCGAAGGCCTGCCGCCAGTCGGCGTCGGTGACCACGGCCTGGTGTGCCGGCTCGGGCTCACCGATGCAGATCAGCACGCCGTCCAGGCGCCCGTACCGGGCCACCGCGGCCGCCGACAGACAGCTCTCCAGGCCGGGTTCGCTGAGGTCGCCACTGACCGCGATCGCCCGTTCGGAGTCACCCAGCATCGCCGCGGTGGCGCGCAGCGCGGCGTCGTCCCGGCCCCCGAGGACCAACCTGGCGCCCTCGGCGGCGAGCAGCCGCGCGCAGGCCCGGCCGAGCCCGCGGGAGGCCCCGGCCAGCACGTAGACGCGGTCGGTCAGGCCAAGGTCCATGGATGCGCCCCTGCGTTCAGCCGGTTCGGTCGAGCGGACCCGGTGCGGGCCCACACAGGGGTTATCGAGTTCCGGAGGACTGTTCTTGAATCCGGTCCTCGTACTCCTCGTCCACCGACTTGCGCCGTTCGCCGCCGGGCAGGTCGTTGCGCGCCCGGCGTTGCCGCGCCTCACGCAGCATGTAGTGCGCGAGGATCACGTAGGCGGCGATCGCGAAGCCCCACCACTGCACCGCGTACGGCAGGTTGACACCCAGGCTCTGGTTGGGTGGTGGCAGCAGAGTGATCCCGGCCGGCGGGGCGGGGGCCTGCTCCGTGAGCACCCCGTAGGCCTGGTAGAGCCGGGTGCCCACCGGTGCGTCCAGCTGGCCACCGATCCGGGTGAGGTCGATGCGCAACTGCTGACCGGGTGGCGGCTCCCGGTCCACCGACGGCTCCCCGGGACGCAGTCTGACCACCACCTGCACCGTGCCGGCCGGCGCGGCGGGCACCGCGTCCGGTGCGTCGGCCCCGGCACCGACCGGCACCCAGCCGCGATCGACCACGATCACCGAGCCGTCGGCCAGTCGCAGCGGGGTCAGCACCTCGAAGCCGACCGAGCCGTCCAGAGGCCGGTTCCTGACCAGGGTCTGCTGATCACCCAGATAGCTGCCCTGCACCCGCACCGGGGTCCAGGTGTGCGTCCGGTCCAGCCCGGCCGAGGGCGCCGGCAGCACCTGGGCCAGTGGCACCGGGACCGCGTCGTAGTTGGTCTGGATGAGATCGTTGCGGGCCAGCTTCGACTCGTAGCGGTGGAACTGCCAGAAACCGAGCCTGACGAAGATCGCCGACAGCACCACGACCGCGAGCAGTGCCAGCACCCAGTAGCGCTCCCGCAGCAGCGCCAACGCCCTGACCGTGGTTCGGCCGTCGGGCAGAGGACTCACCCGCACATCCTTTCAGGCGCCTGCTCAGCCGCTCTCGCGGGAGGCCGGATCCGCCGGATCTACCGGATCTGCCTGATCTGTTGCCTCTGACGGAGCCGCCGGTGGCGTCGCGGCGGGCCTGGCGCCGGGGCCGGGGCCGGGGTGCAGCGCCTCGCTGGGCCCGGCCGGCAGCGCGGGCCGCACGTAGTTGACCACCGCGGGTGCCCGGCCCCGGGTCTGGTCGCGGCCGGCGTTCGCCATCACCACCGCGACATAGGGCAGCACGACCGCACCCACCGCGAACACCCAGCGCACCGGGTGGTCGATCACCACGACGAGCAGGAAGCAGACGGTGCGCACCCCCATCGAGATCAGGTAGCGCTTCGCCCGGCTGTCCGCCTCGTCGCTGTGCGGCCGGGGCGCCGAGGTGATGCTGTGGACCTGCACCGGTTCGCCCCTCGCCCGCGTCATACCTCTACGGTATGTCTCGACATGGTGCGCCGCATCCCACCGGTGCTCCCGGCCGTTCGGTGCGCCGTCCTCAGGTGCCCGTCGGCTGTCGGATCGGCCGGATCACAGATCCCTGGAGAGGAACCTCATGGCCCGAAGTGTGCTGGTGACCGGTGGCAGCCGGGGGATCGGGCGGGCCATCGCCCTGGCCATGGCCGCCGACGGTGACGCCGTCGCTGTGGCGCAGCGCACCGGCGAGGCTCCCGACGGACTGTTCGGCGTGAAGTGCGACGTCACCGACTCCGAGTCCGTCGACGCCGCCTTCAAGACCGTCGAGGAGCACCAGGGCCCGGTCGAGGTGCTGGTCGCCAACGCCGGTGTCACCCGCGACGGGCTGCTGATGCGCATGAAGGACGACGACTGGGACGCGGTCGTCGACACCAATCTCGCCGGCGCGTTCCGATGCGTCCGGCGGGCCTCGATCGGCATGGTGCGGATGCGCCGTGGCCGGATCGTGCTGGTCTCCTCGGTGGTCGGGCTGTACGGCGGCCCGGGACAGGTCAACTACGCGGCGAGCAAGGCCGGTCTGGTCGGCATCGCCCGCTCGATCGCCCGCGAACTTGGCGGCCGCGGGATCACCGCGAACGTCGTGGCGCCGGGGTTCGTCGAGACCGACATGACCGCGGAACTGCCACAGGCCCGCAAGGATGCCTACGCCGAACTCATTCCGGCGCACCGGTTCGCGACGTCCGAGGAGATCGCGCACGCGGTGCGGTTCCTGGCCGCCGATGCGTCCGGGTACATCAACGGGGCGGTGCTCCCGGTGGACGGCGGCCTGGGCATGGGCCACTGAACTGTCACCGCCGAACATCAGCACCCATCGATCCACACCGAAGATCAACATCGAGGACAATGCCGACCGGCCGGCGGCAGACGAAGGGACGTTCCATGGGACTGCTCGAGGGCAAGAACCTGCTGGTGACCGGAGTGCTCACCGACGCCTCGATCGCCTTCCACGTCGCCCGGATCGCCCAGCTCGAGGGCGCCAACGTGGTGCTCACCTCGTTCGGCCGACAGAAGAAGCTCACCACCGTGGTCAGCCGCCGGCTGCCGAAGGAAGCCCCGATCGTCGATCTCGACGTCACCGACCAGGACCATCTGAACGCTCTCGCCGGGGCCGTCGCAGAGCACCTGCCGAGCCTGGACGGCGTGCTGCACTCGATCGGGTTCGCCCCGCAGACGGCGCTCGGCGGCGGCTTCCTCAAGACCTCCTGGGAGGACGTCGCGGTCGCCGTCCAGATCTCCGCCTATTCGCTGAAATCGCTTGCCGCAGCGTGCCTTCCGATGATGGGTCCGGGCGGCTCGATCGTCGGCCTGACCTTCGACGCGACCCGGGCCTGGCCGGTCTACGACTGGATGGGCGTGGCCAAGGCGGCGTTCGAGTCGACGTCCCGCTACCTGGCCCGCGACCTCGGCCCGCAGGGGATCAGGGTGAACCTGGTCGCGGCCGGCCCGTTGCGCACCATGGCGGCCAAGTCGATCCCCGGTTTCGCCGAGTTCGAGGAGACCTGGCCCGGCCGGGCACCGCTGGGCTGGGACCTCACCGACCCGGAACCGACCGCGCGCTCGTGCGCGGCACTGCTGTCCGACTGGTTCCCGGCCACGACCGGTGAGATCGTGCACGTGGACGGCGGTTTCCATGCGATCGGCTGACCCGCACGCCGGGTCCCGTACCGCCGGCTGATCTCGGGAGTCTGCGATGCCATCGGCCAATCCGCCGGGTGAGGACATTCGGCGACTGGTGCTGCTCCGGCACGCCAAGTCGGCCTACCCCTCCGGGGTGCCCGACCACGACCGGCCGTTGGCCGGCAAGGGCCTGCGCCGGGCCCAGGCGGCCGGAACCTGGTTCCGCCGCGAGGGACCGCGACCGGACGTCGTCCTGTGTTCCGACGCGGTGCGCACCCGGCAGACCTGGGAGATCGTCTCGGCGGCGCTGAAGAGGCCGCCGGTGCTGATGCTCGAACCGGTGCTCTACGGCGCCTCGGTTCAGGAAGCGATCGCGCTGGTCAAACGGGCCACACGCCGGGTCGCCGCCCGCGACGCCCGCACCCTGGTGCTGGTCGGCCACGAACCGACGATGTCCGACCTGGCCCTCACCCTGGCCGGTAAGGGCTCGGATTCGGCTGCACGGCAACGCATCTCGGAGAAGTACCCGACCGCCGGCATCGCAGTTCTACGACTGGACGGCGCCTGGTCCCGGCTGGCGCCGGGCTCCTGCGTGCTCGAGGAGTTTGTCGTCCCGCGGGCCTGAAGGATGGGGCCTGGGCTCTACGAGGGATTCTCCTGTAACAGCCGCTCGGCCTCGTCGTCCCGGTCCGCACCGGAGACCGCGTGGCTACGACGCCGCGTCCGCCTTCGGCCGCACCATCGTCAGCTGGTGCATCTTCCGGCCCTCGTGCCTGATGCCCGGAACCAGTGGGGTGGTGCCGTGGGGTCGGAACCCCGTCCGTTCGAAGAACCGCACGGCGCGGGTGTTCTCCACGAGGGTCTGGAGATGACAGCCCGGCGATCCTGCTTCGGCAAGTCGGTCGAACCACGCGGCCATCAGGGCGTCTGCTGCTCCGGTACCTCGCCCTTCCGGCGCGACATTGATGTGCAGGTGCGCGGGCCAGCGTGGGTCCGCGAACCCCCCGGAGGTGAGTTCCTGCCGTCGCAGCTTCGCCCATGCCATGTCGAGGACGGCACGAGCGAAGAAGCCGATCACGCGGGGCCGGCGCATCAGCCGGTGCTCCGTGATCGCCCGGTTCATCCGTTCGTCCTCGCTCGGCAGTGCTGCGCTGTCGAGGCAGCCGGTCAAATAGCCCACCAACTCGCCGCCCGCTTCGGCCAGGAACACCGACCGCGGCTCGAGGTCGAGGTAGGGATTGAGGTAGATCGCGCGCTCTGATGCGGCGTGGCCCCAGAGCTCCCCGCTGGGGGAGTCCGCGCCCGCGCGGGCGAACAGCGCGTTCAGGCGCTCCCGATCCGAGGGCTCATACGTTCGGACGAGCGTGTTGGTCATGAGCGTCACCTCCTTGCCGTCGCGCACGCGGCGAGGGCGCCACGCGTGCGATGTACTGTTCGATCCCGCCGGGGATGACGGTGCTGGTCTTGCCCACCCCGCCCGGACCACCCAGGGCATGGACCGTCGCCTGGCCGTTCCGGTCCAGGCCCGTCCTGAGGTCGGCCAGAACTAGCTCCCGCCCGGTGAAGGCCTGGTTGCGCGGCCGCACGTTCCACACCGACGGCAGGGCGCCCGGCATCCGGGCACCGCCTCCGTCGGCGGAGTTGTGACCTGTTCCAGCAGAACGGGTATCCGGCGTTTGCGGACGTCGGGACGATCCGCCTCCATGGAGGTCAAGTATGCCGGGGCCCGTCGGCCTAGTCCCCTAAGAGGACCAGCGGCAGGAAGAGGTCGTCGACGATCAAGCGGATCCGCTCCCGGGGAACCGGTTTCAAGGTCATCAGGATGTCGTGCCGGACGAGTTCCATCGGCATGTCGATCACGGCCCGGGGGATCCGGGCGAGGTCGATCTCACCGCGCTGGTCCGCGCGCCGGAAGATCTCCTCCGCCCGTCCGGGGCCCTCGCCGCGGATGATCTGCCGGACGTCGGCCGGGATCAGCCCGGCGTCGTCGTGCAGACCGACGAACATCGCCATCGCCCCCCGGGTGAGTTCCGCCCGGGCGGCGTTCACGTTCTCCAGCAGCTGGATCATGTCGGTACGCAGGTCGCCGGTGTCCGGGATCGCGATCGGATGCTCCTCGCCGGAGTATCGGATGGCCGCGATCACCAGGTCGGTCTTGTTCGTCCAGCGCCGGTAGAGCACGGCGACCCCGGTCTGGGCACGGTCGGCGACCGACTCCATGGTCAGTTTCGCGAAGCCGACCTCGACCAGCTCCTGCCAGGCGGCCTCGAGCAGCGCCCTCTCCAGTTCGGCGCCCCGGCGGCGGCGTTTCACCGCGTCGTCGGTGGACGCCGTGCCGGTGGACGCCGGGTCAGCTGCCATCGGTCCAGAATAAGAGAGAGTTGCATTCCTTCGCCAGCGGGCCTACCGTCGTTCTCGATAAGAAATGAATACAACTCTTAAGAGGGTGTGGCATGGCCACAGGGCACCACGCGAAGCACCGGGAGGAGCAGGCCGGCTCGCCGGGGAACGACCCGCAGAGCAGCCCGAGGATCGACCCGCAGGTTCTCCGAACCGCGATGATCCTGATCGTCGGAGCCCTCGCGGTCGTCTTCGACACCACGATCGTCAGCGTCGCGCTGCACGAACTGTCGACCAGCCTCGACGTACCGGTCTCGACCATCCAGTGGGTGAGCACCGGCTACATGCTGGCGCTGGGTGTGGCGGTGCCGCTGAGCACCTGGGCGCTGGCCCGGTTCGGCGGCAAGCGGGCCTGGACGGTCTCCCTGGCGATCTTCCTGATCGGCTCGCTCGGGTCGAGTCTGGCCTGGAGCGCCGGTTCGCTGATCGGCTGGCGGGTGGTGCAGGGCATCGGCGGCGGCCTGATGCTGCCCGTGATGACCACGCTGATCATGCAGGTCGCCGGGGGCCGGGTGCTGGGCCGCACGATGGCCTGGGTCGCCCTGCCGGCCCTGGTCGGGCCGATCCTGGGGCCCCTGCTCGGCGGGCTGATCGTCACCGACCTCAGCTGGCGGTTCATGTTCTGGGTCAACGTGCCGTTCTGCGTCGCGGGCCTGATCCTGGCCGCCCGCCATCTGCCGGACGACGCCCCGCCCACCTCGGCGCCCCGGCCCCGGCTGGACACCTGGGGGCTGGCACTGCTCGTGCCCGGTATCGCCGGAGTGATCCTCGGCCTGTCCGACGCCGGGACCGCCGGCGGCTTCGGCCACCTCGACGTGATCGGTTACGCGGGCGCCGGTGCCGCCCTGTTGATCGCCTTCACCGTCTACGCGCTGCGGCGCCGCGACCCGCTGGTCGACGTCCGGCTGCTCGCGGTGCGTTCGGTCGGCTCGTCCTCGGCGGTGCTGTTCCTTTCCGGTTTCGCTCTCTTCGGCGCGATGTTGCTGCTGCCGCTGTACTACCAGCAGGTGCGTGGGGTGAGCGCGCTGACCGCAGGCCTGATGCTGGTGCCCCAGGGCATCGGCACCCTGCTCAGCCGGCAGATCGCCGGGCCGCTCACCGATCGCATCGGGGCGCGGTCGATCGCCGCCGTCGGCTTCCTGGTGGTGGCCGCCGCGACCGTGCCGTTCTGCTTCGTCGACGCGGCCGGCAACAGTTGGCTGCTCGCCGTCCTGCTGCTGATCCGGGGTGTCGGTCTGGGCGCCGTCACCATGCCGGTGATGACCGCCGCCTACGTCGGTCTGAACCGCTCCGAGATCGCCCACTCGAGCGTGCTGACCCGAACCGCGCAACAGCTCGGCGGGTCGTTCGGCACTGCCGTGCTGGCGGTGATCCTGGACCGCTCGATCACCGGCTCGGCGAGTCTGGTGCCGGCCTTCCATGTCGCCTTCTGGTGGGCGACCGGGTTCTCGCTGCTGGCCACGGCGCTGTGCGTCTGGCTGCCGGGCCGCAAGCAGGTTCACGAGGCAGCCGAGGCGGCGGATCGAGCAGCTGGGGCGGCTCGGCCGACCGAGGCGACCCAGACGCCCGCCGCCGGTCTCACGAGGTGATCGCGACGCCCTTGGGCACGACGGTGATACCGCTCTCGGTCACCACGAACCCGCGGGCCGCGTCCTCCTCGGGGTCCATGCCGACCCTGGCGTTCTCGGCCACCGTGACGTTCTTGTCCAGGATCGCGTGCCGGATCACCGCGTGCCGGCCGACCTCGACGTTGTCCATCAGCACCGCGTCGCTGACCGTCGACCAGGAGTGCACGTTGACGTTGGGGGAGAGCACCGAGTTCTCCACCATCGCGCCGGAGACCACGCAGCCGGGGGAGACGATCGAGTTGACCGCGTGCCCGATCCGGCCGTGCCAGCCATGCACGAACTTGGCCGGCGGCCAAGGCCCGAGGTGGGTGTAGATCGGCCACTCGTAGTTGTAGAGGTTGAACACCGGGTGCACCGAGACCAGGTCCATCTGGGCCTCGAAGTAGGCGTCCAGGGTTCCGACGTCGCGCCAGTAGTACCGGTCGCGGTCGGTCGAGCCGGGCACCTGGTTGCGGATGAAGTCGTAGACCCCGGCCTGCCCCTTGGCCACGAACGCGGGCACGATGTCGCCGCCCATGTCGTGCTTGGAGTCCTCGAGCTCGGCGTCCCGGGTGACCGCCTCGATCAGCGCGTCGGCGTCGAAGACGTAGTTGCCCATCGAGGCGAGCACCTGGTCCGGCGCGTCGGCCAGGCCCTCGACGTCGGTGGGCTTCTCCAGGAACTCGGCGATCCGGTTCGGGTCGGTGGGATCGGCGCGGATCACGCCGAACTGGTCGGCCAGGGAGATCGGCTGCCGGATCGCGGCCACGGTGCACGGCGCCCCGGACTCGATGTGCGAGTCGACCATCTGCGAGAAGTCCATGCGGTACACGTGGTCGGCACCGACCACGACGATGATGTCCGGCTTCTCGTCGCGCACCAGGTTCAGACTCTGGAAGATCGCGTCGGCGCTGCCCAGGTACCAGTGCTTGCCCACCCGCTGCTGGGCCGGCACCGGCGCCACGTAGTTGCCCAGCAGCGTGCTCAGCCGCCAGGCCTGGGAGATGTGCCGGTCCAGGCTGTGCGACTTGTACTGGGTCAGCACCACGATGCGCAGGTACCCGGCGTTGATCAGGTTGGTCAGCGCGAAGTCGACCAACCGGTAGACGCCCCCGAACGGGACGGCGGGCTTGGCCCGGTCCGTGGTCAACGGCATCAGCCGCTTCCCCTCGCCGCCGGCAAGAACGATGGCCATCACACGTGGGCTCCGCATGACCTCGACCCTATGGCGTCGGAGCCGCTGGTTACCACGGTGAGTCCAGGACTGACGGCGAGTCCCGTCCCCGAGCGGCCAAGGTTCATCGTCCGGTCCCTTCGCGGTCTCCCGCCGGAGGGACGCCGACCCCGCGGCGCCGGCACGAAGAACGGGACCGTCCCGAAATGCCTCGCGCTCCGGTGCGGTGCGGGCGCCGTCCCGGCCACTACGGTGAGGACGTGCGAGTCGATCTGTTGACCAGGGAGTATCCGCCGGAGATCTACGGGGGGGCAGGGGTTCACGTCGAGAACCTCGCCGCCGAGCTCCGCAAGCACGCCGACGTGCGGGTGCGCGCCTTCGGGCCGCCACGCGAGGAGGCCGGCGTCACCGGCTATCCCGATCTGCCGGAACTCGCCGGCGCTAACCCCGCGCTGCGAACGTTCGGCGTCGACCTGGCGATCGCCGCCGACTGCGAGGGCGCCGACGTGCTGCACTCACACACCTGGTACGCGAACCTCGCCGGACACCTCGGCTCGCTGATGTACGACGTGCCGCACGTGTTGTCCGCGCACAGCCTGGAACCGCTGCGGCCGTGGAAGGCCGAGCAGCTCGGCGGCGGCTACGCGCTCTCCTCGTGGGCTGAGCGCACCGCCTATCTCGGCGCCGCGGGCATCATCGCGGTCAGCGCCGGCATGCGGGCCGACATCCTGCGCAGCTACCCCGAGGTCGACCCCGACAAGGTCACCGTGGTGCACAACGGTATCGACCTGTCCGGCTGGGGCCGCGACGAGAACCCCGACCACATGCGCACCCTGGGCATCGACCCGGACCGGCCGAGCATCGTGTTCGTCGGCCGGATCACCCGGCAGAAGGGGCTTCCCTATCTGCTGAAGGCGGCCCGGCGGCTGCCGCCGGACGTGCAGCTGGTGCTCTGCGCCGGCGCCCCCGACACCAAGGAGATCCTCGCCGAGGTCAGCGGGCTGGTCGCCGACCTGCAGAAGGAACGGTCCGGCGTGGTCTGGATCGAGCGGATGCTGCCGCGTGACGAGCTCTGCCAGGTGCTCTCCACGGCCACGACGTTCGTCTGCCCGTCGGTCTACGAGCCGCTCGGCATCGTCAACCTCGAGGCGATGGCCTGCGAGGCGGCGGTCGTCGGCACCGCCACCGGTGGTATTCCCGAGGTCGTCGACGACGGCGTGACCGGCCGGCTGGTGCCGATCGACCAGGTGCAGGACGGCACCGGCACCCCGCGCGACGAGGAACGTTTCGTGGCCGACCTCGCCGCGGTGCTGACCGAGGTGACCGGCGACCCGGCACGGGCGCGGGAGATGGGCCGGGCCGGACGGCGCCGCGCCGAGGAGCACTTCTCCTGGGCCGCGATCGCCGAACGAACCATGGAGTTCTACCGGTCCGTACAACGCTGAGCCACGCCGGGCCGGACGGCGCGACGAAGCCGGCCCGGGCGACGTCCTCGGCCGCCGGCCCGAGCGGCGTCGGCGAATTCCTACAGGTTCGAGGAATCCCTATAGGTTCGGAGAATGATGGACGTCTTGGACCTCGACCAGGTGACCGTCGAGCGGGACGGCGCCACGCTGCTGGACGCCGTCAGCTGGCGGGTCGTCGAGGGCGAGCGCTGGGTGATCCTCGGCCCCAACGGCGCCGGCAAGACCACCCTGCTGCAGATCGCCGGGGCCAGGATGCACCCGACCCGTGGCACCGCACACGTGCTGGGTGAACGCCTCGGGGCGGTCGACGTCTTCGAGCTGCGGCCGCGGATCGGCCTGTCCAGCGCGGCACTGGCCACCACCCTTCCCGATCAGGAACTCGTCGAGGACGTCGTGCTCACCGCCGCCTATGCGGTGTCGGGCCGCTGGCGCGAGGAGTACGAGTCGCAGGACTCCCGGCGGGGCACCGACCTGCTGAGCGCTTTCGGGGTCGGGCACCTCGCCGGACGCACCTTCGGCACGCTCAGTGAGGGCGAACGCAAGCGGGTGCAGCTCGCTCGCTCGCTGATGACCGACCCCGAGCTGCTGCTGCTCGACGAACCGGCGGCCGGGCTCGACCTGGGCGGCCGGGAGACCCTGGTCGCCGATCTCGCGGAGATCGCCGGCGATCCGCGATCCCCGGTCCTGGTGCTGGTGACCCATCACGTGGAGGAGATCCCCCCGGGATTCACGCACGCGCTGCTGCTGCGTGACGGCGCCGTCGTCGGTGCCGGACCGATCGCCGAGGTGCTCACCGACGACCTGCTCACCAAGACCTTCGACGTCCCGTTGGCAATCACGCGTTTCGGGAACCGTTGGGGGGCCCAAAAACGTCACACAGAGTAAGGCACATCATGGGAACGGCCGGTCTCCGGCCGGAACGGCGCGACACAGCTGAACACGGTACGGATCCGGGAGGAGGTCGAGATCGTGGACTGGTCACGAGAAACGCTCGGACTGATCTGGATCGGGGTCGCGATCGCTGCCGGCGTGGTGGAGATATTCACCGTCGACCTGATCTTTCTGATGATCGCCCTCGGCGCGCTCGCCGGTGCCGCGGCCGCCTTCACCACCGGCAGCCTGACGCTCTCGATCATCGCGATGGCGATCGCCACCCCGGCGTTGTTGCTCGCGGTCAGACCGCCGCTGCGCCGCTACCTGAACCGCAACGTTCCCGAGATCGCCATGCACACCGACGCACTCGTCGGCCGCTCGGCCACGGTCACCGAACCCGTCGACGGCAACAGCGACGACGGCAGGGTCAAGCTGGCGGGTGAGATCTGGAGCGCCCGGCTCGAGACCGGCGACGAACCGGTCGCGACCGGCACCGAGGTACGCGTCGTCCACATCGACGGAGCCATCGCGGTGGTGACCCCGATCCCACCTACCGCCGCCCGATGAACGACCGAACGCCTGACGGTCGAACGCCCGCGCCTGCGGACCCACCAAACACCTTGCACCGCAAGTCAATACGGAACGATCGGAGCACCTGATCATCATGCCGGACCTCTTCCTGCTGGCCGTCGCGGCCCTCGCTCTACTGTTCGTGCTCTCCGTGATCGGCAAGGCGATCCGCATCGTGCCGCA
Source organism: Kineosporiaceae bacterium (assembly GCA_036758885.1). GTDB lineage: Bacteria > Actinomycetota > Actinomycetes > Actinomycetales > Kineosporiaceae > DAIOVT01. The sequence goes on along the minus strand of DAIOVT010000036.1, from coordinate 4,517 downwards.
AGCCACCTCGGTGATCGTCGAGAGACTGGGCCGTTACTCGCGCACGCTGACACCGGGTCTGCACTTCCTGGTGCCCTTCGTCGATCGTCCCCGTTCCGTGGTCGACCTGCGTGAGCAGGTGGTCAGCTTCCCGCCGCAGCCGGTGATCACCTCCGACAACCTGGTGGTCAGCATCGACACGGTGATCTACTACCAGCCCACCGACCCGCGGGCGGCGACCTACGAGATCGCCAACTACATCCAGGGCATCGAGCAACTCACGGTGACCACGCTCCGGAACGTGATCGGTTCCCTCGACCTCGAGCAGACCCTGACCAGCAGGGACAACATCAACGCCCAGTTGCGCGGCGTGCTCGACGAGGCGACCGGCCGTTGGGGGATCCGGGTGAACCGGGTCGAGCTCAAGGCGATCGACCCGCCCGCCAGCGTGCAGGACTCGATGGAGAAGCAGATGCGCGCCGAGCGTGACCGGCGCGCGGCCATCCTGAACGCCGAGGGCGTCAAGCAGTCCCAGATCCTCACCGCCGAGGGCGACAGGCAGTCGGCGATCCTCCGCGCAGAGGGTCAGGCGCAGGCCGCGGTGCTCAAGGCCGAGGGCGAGGCGCAGGCCATCCAACAGGTCTTCGACGCCATCCACCGCGGCAACCCCGACTCCAAACTCCTTGCCTACCAGTACCTTCAGGTTCTTCCGCAGATCGCACAGAGCCCTGCCAACAAGGTCTGGATCGTGCCCACCGAGCTCACTCAGGCGCTTCGTGGCATCGGCAGTGCCCTGGGTGGCAGCGAGGACGGCAGCGGTACCTGGACGCCGGGTCCGACGCCGTCCGGCATCGACAGCTCGACGGTCAGCCGGCTCGAGGACCCGGCCGCCGCACTGGAACAGGCCCGCGCCGCCGTAGCCGGTGCGCAGTCCGACGCTGGACTGATCGGGCAGACGCCCGTCGACCCGCCGCGGGAGTCCTCCTACGGCACGCCGCCACCACTCTGATCCGTCGGCTCTGATCCGTCGGCTCTGAACCGCCGCCTCTGAACCGGCAGTTCCGATCCCGCTGTGCCCGCTGGGATCAGGTCAAGGAGCTGCTCGACCTGATCCCGGCCTCGGTGGCGAGCACCAGGTCGACATACCAGTCGGCGCGGTTGTAGGCGAACAGCGCCTTGCGGGTGCCCTGGTCGGTGCCGTCCATGCCGGACGCGCACAGGTAGTCGGCGGCGCTGGGAATGGCGTCCGCGGGGTTCCACGGGTCCTTCACGCCGTCGTTGTCGCCGTCCCGGCCGTACTGGCTGAACGTGGCCGGCATGAACTGCATCGGCCCGACGGCACCGGCGGACGACGGTCCGGTGTTCTTGCCATGACCGCTCTCCACCTGCCCGACCGCGGCCAGCAGCGTCCAGCGCATACCCGGGCACGTCGATCCGGCCGCCTGGTAGAGCGCGAGGTACGCGGCCGGGATGCCGGCCGCCCCGGTTCCGGGGCTGACCTTGGGTGTGGACGCCGCGGCGAGAGCCGCAGCGGCCGCCTGCTGCGCCCGCTTCTCGGCCTTGCCGGCCTCGTCCGCAGCCTTGCGCAGATCCTCGAGGCGGCTCTTCGCCCGGGCCAGCACCGCCCGGGCGGCGGTCTCGGCGTCGCGCAGTGCCGCGAGCCGGTCGGTCATCTGCTGCTGGGCCTGATCCGCGGCCGCCCGCAACCGGGCCGCCTCGGCCGCGGCCCGGGACGCGGCGGCCAGGTCCTGCTGACCGGCCCGGGCCCCGGCGACCGGGATCCGCCGTCCGGTGGTGGCCCACCACAACGCGTCCTCGGAGGTGTTCGACGCGATCGCCGACAACGCGATCGACAGGTCCGCCTCCACGTAGAGGGCGCGCAACCGGGCCGACTGCCGAGTGCGCAGCTCGCGCACCCGTTGCTGGGCCGCCTCCTCGCTGCGGTGCGCGGTGAGACTGACCTGGACGGCGGCCATCAGCTCGGCACCGGTCTGCTGGGCGACCTCCCGGCGGCGGCTGAGTTCGGCGGCCAGTGCGCTCACCTCGGCGGCGGTCTGCTGCACCTGTTGCCGGGCCTTCGCCGCGGCGGAGGGCCGCGGAGTCGGATCATTCGCGGCCGCGGACCGGTCGGCCGCGGCGACCGGCCCGATCAGGGCGATCAGCGCGGCCAGCACCAGCGCGGCCGTCGCACGCACGCCGGCCATGCCGTCAGGATCGACACCATCGTCGCCTCGCTTGAGCGGCTAGCCTCGCCCGATGGGGGCCGAACCTGAATCCGATCCGGACGTCGATCCCGATGCCGGTCCGGATGGCGGTCCCGATGGCGATCCCCTCGCCCGAACCTTGGTCAGGCTGACCGAGCTGGACCCGGCGCTGGCGAGGATCGTCGCCGACCACGGGATGCCGGCGGTCTGGCGCCGTCCCCCGGGTTTCCCGAGCCTGGTGCTGTTCATCCTCGAACAGCAGGTGTCGCTGGCCAGCGCGGCCGCTGCCTACACCAAGGTGCGGCAACGGATCGGGCAGATGACCCCGGCGCGGCTCTTGCGCACCACGCCGGAACACCTTCGGCAGGACGGCGTCTCCCGGCAGAAGGATCGCTACCTGCGGGCACTGGCGCACGCCGTGCACAGCGGTGATCTCGACCTGGCCGCGCTCACAGACCTGCCCGACCACGAGGTCCGCGCGGCCCTGATGGCGCTGCCCGGCATCGGACGGTGGACCGCCGACGTCTACCTGCTGGCCTGTCTGGGCCGGCCCGACCTGTGGCCGGTGGGGGACCGGGCGCTGCAGGTGGCGGCCGCGGAGGCGCTCGGTCTGGCCGAGGTGCCTTCGGCCGGAGAGCTCGAGTCTCTCGGCGAACGGTGGCGTCCGAATCGCTCGGCCGCCGCGCGCCTGCTCTGGCACGGCTACCTGGCCCGGCGGGGCCGTGCCGAGACCCCGGACGCCGTGCTCGGTTGAGGGGCCCGGGGGCCCTGCGGGCGTCGCGCGCGACGGCTAGCCTCCCCTGGTGGACACGTTGAACGCGGTGGTGATCACGGCCGCCGCCGTCGGGGCGGGCACGATCAACGCGGTCGTCGGCTCGGGCACCCTGATCACATTCCCGGCACTGGTGGCGCTCGGCTACCCGCCGCTGGTGGCCAACGTGTCGAACAACATCGGGCTGGTGCCCGGCGGCCTGAGCGCCACCTGGGGGTATCGCAGCCTGCTCGCCGGACAGTCCCGGTTGATCCGTGCCCTGGTGCCGATGGCGGTGCTTGGCGGCCTGGTCGGTGCCCTGTTGCTGCTCTGGCTGCCGTCGGAGGTGTTCGACGCTGTCGTGCCGGTGCTGATCCTCGTCGCCCTGGTGCTGGTGATCGCCCAGCCCCGGCTGAACGCCTGGGTCGCCGCGCGACGGGAGCGAGCCGCCGGCTCCGGCCGGGCCGCCATGCAGGGCGGTGCCGGCTCGGACGGCGCCACCCCCGGTGCGTCCTCGGACGGCGCGACCCCCGACGTCACTTCGGACGACGAGCACCGGCGGCTGCTGCCGGCCAGCCGCTCGATCGTGCTCGGGGTCTCGTTCTACGGCGGCTACTTCGGCGCCGCCCAGGGCGTGCTGATGATGGGCCTGCTCGGGGTGCTGCGGCCGGAGAGCCTGCAACAGCTGAACGGGCTGAAGAACTTTCTGGTCACGGTCACCAATGCGGTTGCGGCAGTGACCTTCCTGCTGGTCAGCAGGCAGTACGCGGACTCGGCGGTGATCGCGTTGATCGCGGTCGGTTCGTTCGCCGGTGGGCTGCTCGGCTCCCGGATCGGCCGGTGGTTGCCCGCGCCGGTGCTGCGCGGCGTGATCGTCGTGGTCGGCCTGATCGCCGTCGTCCGGCTGTTGCTGACGTGAGCCCGGGAATCAGCGCAGGAATGAGCCCAGACATCGGCGCCGACCCGGGCCCGGGCGACCCGGACGAGCAGCCGGTCGTCGTCCAGTTGCAGGACGTCGCCGACCCGCGGATCACCGACTTCCGCGACCTCACCGACGTGGCCCTGCGCCGGCACCTGGACGTAGAGCGGGGTCTCTACCTGGCCGAGAGCAACAAGGTGATCCGCCGGGCGCTGCGGGCCGGGCACCGGCCGCGAGCGTTGCTGTTGTCGCATCGGTGGCTGGAGCCGATGCGCGACCTGGTCGCCGAGACCGCCGCCGCGGGTGCGCAGATCTTCACTGGCCCCGAGGAGCTGTTGCGCGAGATCACCGGCTTCAACATCCACCGGGGGGCGATCGCCTCGATGCATCGTCCGGAACCCGTTGCGCTGCAACGCCTCCTGGCCGGTGCTCGACGGGTGCTGGTGCTCGAGGACGTCGTCGACCACACCAACGTCGGTGCCATCTTCCGGTCCGCCGCCGGGATCGGCGCCGATGCCGTCCTGGTCAGCCCGCGGTGCGCCGACCCGCTCTACCGGCGGTCGGTGCGGGTCTCGATGGGCACGGTGTTCCAGGTGCCCTGGGCCAGGCTGGAACCGTGGCCGAGCGGGCTGGACACGTTGCGGCACAACGGGTTCACCGTCGC
>DAIOVT010000035.1:0-16436 GCA_036758885.1 Kineosporiaceae bacterium | reverse complement strand
GGGACATCGCCACCGCCACGACCGCAGATCTCGAATCCGCGATTGGCCTGGTGCGCGGGCGGCCCTTCGACGGTGTGCACCCACGGCGATACTCCTGGGCCGACAGCCTCAGGCAGCAGATGACCACACAGATCGTCGATGTTGCGCACGAGCTGGGCCGCCGCCATCTGCTGGGCGGGCACTGGCGCCAGGCCGAGGCCGCCACCGCGACCGGTCTGCTCGTCGAGCCGGCCTGGGAGCCCCTGTGGCGAATCCGGATCATGGCGGCGCACGAGTCCGGGAACCGCCCGGCGACCGGTGAGGCTGTCGACCGGATGCTGGCGATCACCGAAGCGGTCGGCAGCGATCTCGATCCGCTCACGCTCGAGTTGCTCGCCACGGTCGGATCGGCGAGCGCGTCAGGTCGCTCCTTCGATCCGTTCGCCCAGTGGGCCTGACGCCGATCTCGCCTCCCGCACCGCGGCGGACAGCCGACGCCGGGCCCGATGAGTGCGCTGTCGCATAGCGTCCCCGCTGGTGCCGCACTCGGCCGCTGCGCGACGGTAGGCGGCGGAAACGCTGGACTGCGTCGCTTCGGCGTCGAGCAGGTAGACGGTGCGCAGGAGGGCGACGTCCGCCCCCGGGAGCACCTTGTTCCGCTGCGCCCACGCCAGCAGCGCATCGAGGTCTCCGCCCGGGTCAGGCTCCGGGTCGGCGATCTCGAGACGGCGCTCGGGGGTGTCGACGTCCGGCAGTTCGGTCAGCTCACCGAGTTGCACCGGGTCCATCGCCACCTCGGGCAGCCGGGTCACCCGAGCGAGCCGGTGCAGGGTCTCCATCACCAGGTTCGCGGCGATCCGAGAGCGGCGGCGTTCGATCGGGAAGGCGCTGAGCACCTCCCAGAACTCGCACAGCACGAACTGAAACCGATCCTCGGGCCTGGCCTCGATGCGAGCGAGCAGGCCCGAGCGGAAGGCGAAGGACGAGAGCTTGGGCAACATCGCCTGCAGCAGAACCCGGCCCGCCAGCTGCTGTCCCTGCTGGAAGAGGTCGATCAGCGCACCGAGCAACTCGTCCTTGGCGGCCGGGCAACCGGCATCGATCGAGTCCACGAGATCGGCCGGACGCCGCGCCCCGGTCAACTCGGGCCGGCCCGTTGACCACCGCTCGAGCACCAGCACGAGGGAGGGATCGGCGTTCAATCTGACCCATTCCTCGGCCAGTTCGCGCTGCAGCGTGCCGACCTGGGCGGAGGCGACCTCGTCGTGCTCGCGATACCTGCGCGAGGAGCCGGCGGACGGCCGAGGCGGACAGCCGCGGGGCTGAACGCCGACAGGCCGTTCCGGGGCCACCCCGGCCGCGGGGACTTCGATGGGAAGAGGTGCGCTCACCCCGTCGATGCTGGTCGCGGGCCCTTGCCCAAAGTCTTGCCCGATGTCGCGCCCGTATCGCGAACATCATCAAGAACCCGCAGGACGAACCGGAACCGCCGCACGTCGAGCACGTTGCGGCGGCGCGTCCGGCCATCAGTGGACGAGCTTGAGACCCACCACGCAGCCCACCAGACCGGCCAGAAGAAGCAGCCTGACCACGCTCACCGGCTCCTCGCCGGAGAGCATCCCGTAGCCCACGGTCAGGGCCGCCCCGATACCGACCCACACGGCGTACGAGGTACCGATCGGCAGCGTGCGCATCGCATACGCAAGACCACCCATGCTCGCCGCGAGCGCGGCCAGGAACACCAGCGACGGAACGAGTCGGGAGAAGCCCTCACTCCGCCCCAGGGCCACCGCCCACACCGCTTCGAACACACCGGACACGACAAGAACCAGCCAGGCCATGACGACTCCTCATGGCCGTCTTGTCCGATCCGGGTACGGCTCCCTCGTCCGGCGGCCACCGTCAGGCCGTACCTCCACGGTATCCCGCTCCGGCGACCGCACCCCTCCACACGATCCCGCCCAGCTCCGGCGCGGTCGCAAGAATTCCCGCCCGGGCTGTCACGGACGACCTCACCGGCATCCATTCCTCTGGCATCACACCAATCCCCCAGGGAGGTCGGAGATGGCCCGGCACCGCGCGACGACAGAGCCACTGCCCCCACACCCCGATCAGCTGCTCGCTGAGCTTGCCGCCGCACCACTGCACCGGCCGGCGGTCGAGGCCATTCAGGCGCTGACTCCGATCTGGGACAGCCGTCAGGACGGCGCGTGGTCACCCCGCCGGCCGCCGGTCCCCCGACTACGCTCGAACGGTGACCAGTGATTCCGCCGCAGGCGTCCCGTTGTCCCCGTTGGCCCTTCCCTCCCCCGAAGCGACGCAGGAGTGGATCGAGCGGAGCACCGCAGCCGAACTGGACGCCGCCCGCGACCTGGTCGACGAGATCAAGGCCGCCTCCCCGGGCCGCACCGCGCGACAGACCCTGTCGCTGTGGAATCGGGCCGAGACCCAACTGGCCAACGCGTCCTCCCGCGGGTCGCTGTTGAGCGAGGTGCACCCGGCGGAGGCGGTCCGCTCGAGCGCCGAGAAGGCGATGCAGGAGGTGCAGCGGTTGACCACGGGCCTCGCGCTGGACCCCGAGCTCTTCGCCGTGTTCGCCTCCCTCGACCCTTCCGGCCTGGACGCATCGGCGACCCGGGTGCTCGAGCATCTGCTGCGCGACTTCCGCCGGGCCGGTGTCGACCGCGACCTGGCGACGCGGGAACGGCTACGCGGCCTTCAGGACCGGGCGATCGAGGTCGGTCAGGACTTCAGCCGGGCCATCCGCGACGGCGCCCGCTCGGTGTCGGTGAGACCTGAGCAGCTCGAGGGCATGCCCGAGGACTGGCTGGCCGAGCACCCGGTGGACGACGACGGGCTGATCACCGTCACCACGGACTACCCGGACGCGATCCCGGTGCGCACCTTCTGCAGGGACGCCGCGGTGCGGCGCGACGTCCTGATCGCCTCGCTCAACGTCGGCTGGCCCGAGAACGACGCGCGGTTGCAGGAGCTCTTCGCGGTACGCGCCGAGATCGCCGGGCTGCTCGGCTACTCCGACTGGGCCGCCTACGACGCCGAGGTCAAGATGATCGGCCGTGGGACGGCGATCCCCGAGTTCATCGACCGGGTCGCCGCGGCCGCGGAGTCGTCGGCACGGCGTGACTACCGGACACTGCTCGATCGGCTGCGACAGGACGTGCCGTCCGCCGAGGCGGTGACCGCGGCCGACCTGATGTTCTACGCCGAGGCGCTGCGCCGGGAGGAGTTCGACGTCGACGCCCGCGAGGTGCGCCGCTACCTCACGGCGGACGCCGTCCGGGCCGGTCTGCTCGAGGTGACCGGCCGGTTGTTCGGGCTGCATTACGAACCGGTGCCGGACGCCGTCACCTGGCACGAGGAGGTCGTCGTCCACGACGTCCGCCGCGGCCCGGACGCATCGGGCGAGCTGATCGGACGCATCTACCTCGACCTGCATCCGCGCGAGGGCAAGTACAAGCACGCGGCACAGTTCTCACTGGTCAACGGGGTCGAGGGGGTGCAACTGCCGGAAGGCGTGCTGGTGTGCAACTTCAGCCGCACCGTGATGGAGCACGACGAGGTGGTGACCCAGTTCCACGAGTTCGGCCACCTGGTGCACCACGTGCTCGGTGGGCACCAGCAGTGGACGGCCTTCTCGGGGGTGGCCACGGAATGGGACTTCGTCGAGGCGCCGAGCCAGATGCTCGAGGAGTGGGCCTGGGACGCCGAGGTGTTGCGCAGCTTCGCCCGGGACGGCGACGGCCGGCCGATCCCGGCCGATCTGGTGAAGCGGATGCGCCGGGCCGACGACTTCGGCAAGGGGTACATCGCCCGCACCCAGATGTTCTACGCGGCGATGTCGTACTGGTTCCACGTCGAGCGCCCGGCCGACCTCACCTCGCGCACCGCCGAACTGCAGGCCGCGTACTCGATGTTCCCCTACATCAACGGCACCCACATGCCGGCCTCGTTCGGGCACCTCGAGGGCTACGGCTCCGGCTACTACACGTACATGTGGTCCCTGGTCATCGCCAAGGACATGTTCGGCGCCTTCGACAGCACCGACCTGTTCGCGCCGGAGGTGGCGGCGCGGTATCGCGACAACATCCTGGCGCCCGGTGGTTCCGCCGACGCAGCCGACCTCGTCGAGCGTTTCCTGGGCCGACCGTACTCGGTCGACGCCTACGAACGCTGGCTCGCCGAGTGAGCTGCGCACCGGGAAAGATCGACCGAACCATCGGTGTGAAGCCAGAGTCATGACGCGCTTCGGCTGGCGCGGTGCCCTCCGGGTAAGGCACTGTGCCTGCGACGGACTCGTCATGCCCCCGCGAAGATCGACGCGGGGTGCTGTATGCCGCTCGGGGGAGAACGACGCCCGACGAGCCGTCACAGGAGAGCTGAGTTCATCGGACGAAGACAGGAAAGTGGGGGGCTTGATGAGCCACAGGTACCGGACGGCGCGAGCAGCGGTCACCCTGATCGGGGCGACAGCTCTGGTGGCCGGTCCGATCGCCACGAGTCAGGCGGCGGTGACGGAGGCGCCACCCAGCGGCGCCACGGTGGCTGCCGCCGCGAAGCTCGACCGAACCAGCAAGGTCGAGGCCCGCCGCGTCGACTCGGTGGCCAAGCCACGGTTGAGCTGGTTCAGCTGCAATCAGTTGGGTGGGCAGTGCGCGACCGTCAAACTGCCCCTCGACTACGACAACCCGCGGGGCGCCAAGGTCGAGGTCGCCGTCGTCCGGATCAAGGCGACGAACCAGAAGGCCCGGATCGGCACCCTGTTCCTCAACCCGGGCGGCCCGGGTGGCTCGGGTGTGCAGTCGGCCGCCGGCATCGCCGGCGCCCTCTCTCCCGAGGTGCGCGCGAGGTTCGACATCGTCGGCTTCGACCCCCGCGGCACCAACTACAGCGACAACGTGAAGTGCTTCAGAAGTGTTGCGGCACAGACCAAGGCGCTGCGTGGCATGGAGATCGCCTTCCCGTACACCGCGGCCGAGACCAAGGCCTTCACCGCCTCGGCCACCGCCCTCGCCAAGGGCTGCTCGACCACCGGCAAGCCGCTGAGCGCATCGATGTCGACGGCCCAGGTCGCCCGTGACATGGACGTCCTGCGTCGCGCGGTCGGTGACAAGAAGCTGACCTACCTCGGCTTCTCCTACGGCACAGAACTCGGCAACACCTACGCCAACATGTTCCCCGACCGGGTTCGGGCGATCACCCTCGACGGCAACCTCGACCCCCGCAACTGGGCCGGGTCGAAGGCCTCGAGCAACACCCCGGTCACGGTCAGGGTCGGCTCCGGGGTCGCCACCGCGCGGGCGATGGCCGAGTCGCTGCGACTGTGCAAGGCGGCGGGTGGCAGCAGGTGCGGCCTCGCCAACCAGGGCGACCCGGCCACGATCTACAACAAGGTGATGGCGGGTCTGCGGAAGGCTCCGCTGACCACCGAGTCTCCCGAGGGTCCGCTCACGCTCAAGTACCAGGACGTCGTCACGGTGCTGACCGGGTCGTTGACCGGTCCCTTCGGGCCCGAGATGGTGACGTCCCTGATCTCCGACCTGTACACGCTGCAGTCGGTGGATGCGACCAGGGCGGCACGCACCACGGCGAACACTTCGCTGAAGACCCAGTTCAACCGGTTCCGGGTCGAGGTGGCCCGCACCAAGTCGCAGCAGGCCAAGGCGGCCAAGGCGTTCGGCTACGGGTTCCCGTACGACAACGGCGTCGAGGCGTTCACCACGGTGCTGTGCACCGACAGCCGCAACCCGAGGACGGTGGGCGCCTGGACCAAGGCGGCCGCGGCCACCGACCGGACGGCGCCGCACTTCGGACGCTTCTGGGCCTGGAGTTCGGCACCGTGCGCCACCAACGTGTGGAGGGCGACCGACGAGGACCGCTACACCGGGCCGTTCAACAAGCACACCGGACCGGTGCTCGTGGTCGGCAACTACTGGGACCCCTCGACGCCGTACTCGAACGCCGTCGCGGTCTCGAAGACGCTGCCGAACTCGCGACTGATCAGCAGCGACAACTTCGGGCACACCGCGCTGGGCACCTCGACCTGCGTCGACCAGAGCGTCGCCACGTTCCTGCTCTCCGGCAAACTGCCGGCCAGCCGCAGGTGCAGCACCGACATCAAGCCGTTCACCACCGAGATCCCGCCCGGTGAGGGTCTCGGCGAGGTCGGCCTGTCGGTGACCATGCGGGCCCTGTCGCAGGTGTCGTTCCTGAACAACTGAGCGACGGCTCAGGTAACACGACAGCTCAGGCAACACGAACAGCTCAGGCAACAAGCACAGCTCAGGCAACAAGCACGAGGCGCCCACCCCGGATCGGGGTGGGCGCCTCTGCGTGGTCAGCGTGCGGGCGGCGAGGTCACTCGACGGTGACCGACTTCGCCAGGTTGCGCGGCTTGTCGACGTCGTGGCCGAGGGCCAGCGCCGCGTGGTAGGCGATCAGCTGCAACGGGATGGTGAGCAGGATCGGGTCGAGCTCGGGCTCGCTCTTGGGCACCACGATGGTCGGGATCGAGTCGCCGTCCTGACCCACCGAGCCGGTCTCGACACCCGGGTGGGTGACCAGCACCAGCGGCCCGCGCCGGGCCAGAACCTGTTCTGCCGCAGCCAGATTGCGGTCGGTCAGCTCGTCGTCCGGAATCAGTGCCAGAGTGGGCATCTTCGGGTTGATCAGCGCCAGCGGACCGTGCTTGAGCTCGCTGGTCTGGTAGGCCTCGGCGTGGATGTAGCTGACCTCCTTGAGCTTCTGCGCGCCCTCGCGGGCCACCGGGAAGCCGCGGACCCGGCCGATGAAGAACGCGCTCTCCGACTCGGCGAGCTGCTTGGCCACCTGCACGATCTGGGCCTCCTGGTCGAGGATCTCCTGGATCTGCCCCGGGATCCTGCCCAGCGCCGCGAGCAACCGCTGACCGTCGGCCACCGAGAGGTCGCGCACCCGGCCGAGCTGCAACGCGAGCAGCGCGAAGGCCAGGCCCATGTTGGTCAGCGCCTTGGTCGAGGCCACGGCGATCTCCGGTCCGGCGTGCAGGTAGATGCCGCCGTCCACCTCACGGGCGATCGTCGAGCCGACCACGTTGACCACGCCGAGCACCTGACCGCCCTTGCGCTTGATCTCGGCGACGGCGAACGCGGTGTCGGCGGTCTCGCCCGACTGCGAGACGACGACGTAGAGGGTGTCCGGCTCGATGATCGGGTTGCGGTAGCGGAACTCCGACGCCGGCTCGGCATCGGCCGGGATGCGGGCCAGCTCCTCGATCATGCCGGCGCCGATCTGACCGACGTAGTAGGCCGACCCACAGCCGAGGATCTTCACCCGGCGGAAGGCCCGCAGCTCGCGCGGGCTCAGGTTCAGGCCGCCGAGGCGCGCCGTCCCGAACCGCTCGTCGAGCCGGCCGCGCAGCACGGCCGCGGCCGCCTCGGGCTGCTCGAGCATCTCCTTGTACATGTAGTGCTGGTGCCCGGAGAGTTCGAGGTCCTCGGCGTCCAGGTCGACCTCGACCGGCGTCCGGCCGGTGTCGTCGCTGTCCTTGGTGAAGGTGCGGTAGCCCGACGCGGTCACGGTGGCCAGCTCACCGTCGTCCAGGTGGATCACCGACGTGGTGTGCCGGATCAGCGCGGCCACGTCGCTGGCGACGAACATCTCCTTCTCACCGATCCCGAGGATCAGCGGAGAACCGTTGCGCGCCACCACGATCCGGTCCGGGTGCCGCTCGTCGATCACGGCCAGCGCGTAGGTGCCGCGGGCCCGGTCGAGGGCATCGAGGACGGCGCCCTCCAGGGTGGACGCCGACGAGCGGGCGATCAGATGCGCGATCACCTCGGTGTCGGTGTCGGAGGTGAAGGTCACCCCGGCCTCGGTCAGCTGGGCGCGCAACGGGGTGGCGTTGTCGATGATGCCGTTGTGGACGATGCTGATCCGGCCGTCCTCGCTGCGGTGCGGGTGCGCGTTGTTCTCAGTCGCCGGACCGTGTGTCGCCCAACGGGTATGACCGATCCCTGTGCGCCCGGCCAACCGCTTCGGCATCGCGGCGATCAGGTCACGGACCCGGCCCACGGTGCGCACCGTGGTCGTCCGGCCCCGGCCCTGCACGGCGATCCCGGCCGAGTCGTAGCCGCGATACTCCAGGCGGGTCAGGCCCTCGATGAGCAACGGGGCAGCATCCTGATTGCCCACGTAGCCGACGATTCCGCACATGCTGATGACTCCTTCGAATTGCGGTCGGATCAGTTGAGTTCTTGTTCGGTGCAAAGTGAACGGGTCAGCCGTAGATCATGCGGCGAAGCTGTCTCACCGTGGTCGGGGGCGGTGCCACGAGGCGCCGGCCGAGTTCGGCGGCGATGATCTCGAACGCGTCGTCGTTGCGGTAGCCGCGCAACTTGAGCTCGGCATGCCGACGCCGCACGAGGTCGGTGACACCCTCGGAGTACCAGGCGACAACATCGGCGATCACTCGAGATGCCTCCCCCTGGGTCAGCCCCGTCGTGGAGACGATGTGCTCCACCAAGGCGGCATCATCGCTCTCCGGAATACTGCCACCACGCTTGCCAATGACTGGGGACGACACCTGATCGGGCTGTGACACCCAGACATCGTGACGTGAAACCGCGATTCGAACCAGCTTTTGCCCGGAATCGGGCAGGAAATGTGCTGGACCTCACCTAGTTGGCCTCCCCGACACCCTCCGACACCTCCCGACACCCCGCCCCCGTCCGGCTTGAGTGATGACCCTTTCTGTCCGATAGCTGTGTCAGCGGCAGACCTGCGTCATGCCGCGAGCAACCCACCAGCACGGACGGCGACGAGGGAGCGGCGTGGACGTCTCGGGAGTTCAGGGCGCCGGTAACGAGCCCAACCTTCCCCCGGTCGTCGGCCAGCAGGGCCGCCAGCCGGGCAACCGGCCTGCCGCAGGCCCGAACGTCGGCCAGCAGGCCCAGCCCGGGCAGTCCGCAGCGACAGGCCAGGCCGGTCAGGCCGGCGCGGCCCAGGCTCCGGGGCAGATCGCCGCGCGCGCCCAACTGCCGCTCCGCACCCAGATCCCCGCCCAGGCCGCACCGCTCGAGCGCCTCGACGTCGCCGGACCCTTCCCGGTCGCGCCCTCGACGAGCGAGCAGAACACCGCTGAGGGCAACCGTGGCGGGCAGTGGCTGGCCTCCATGAACGCCCGCTGGCAGGCCTGGGGTGATGCGCTCACCGCCCAGACCCGCGATCTGCTCGATCGTTTCGCCAAACTGGGCGGCGGCGAGCGGCGGACCCCGATCAACGACGCCCGGCTGGCTCAGCCGGGCGCCACCGATCTGATCATCGGCGGCACCGGAACCGATGTGGACGTCGAGACCGAGATCGAGCAGTACCGGCACCTGGCCGACTCCCTGCGCGGGCAGAACCTCGGCCGTGCGGCGGCGCCGACCCCGCCCGGCGGGCTCGGTCCGCGGCAGTTGGTGCCCGGGGCGATCCCGGCCAACGTCTTCACCGGCGACCCGGCCGAGCTCGCGGCCGCCGCTCAGGCCCCGGCGGACGGCACCCCCGAGGACGGCGCCCCCCAGCGCGCCCTGTCACCGGGCGCGGTCCCCGGCGCCACGGCCGAGGCAGGCACCGCGACCGGCACCACCGCCGGAACCACCGCCGGAACCACCGCCGGAACGGCCGGCCCGGCGCGTGCCGATCGGCAGAGCGGCACGCAGACGCCGGCGGCCGCCGACCCGGCTGCGGCCACCGTGCCCGAGGCTGCACCGTCGGCCCTGCCCGACGACGCCGAGCGGGCCGCCAGGCCGGGCCTGGACCGGGCCGCCACCGAACGCGGCGGCCAGGCGCTGCCCCGAGACCTGGTCGCCCCGAACGAGATCGCCGCCGCGGCAGCACAGGGACCGGCCGCCCAGACCGCCGCGGCGCAGGCGGGCGCCGGCCCGTTGACCGGCCGGGACAACAACCTGTTCGCCGCGTTGCTCGGCATGAACGCCCGGACCCCGATCGAGGACGAGCGCGCCGGCTACCCGGTGCCGCCGTGTTCGCGGGAACCCGACTGTCAGTTCCGCGCCGACCCCCGCCGCTGCCCCTGGCACCGCGACGACCCCGCCGCCTGACCGTGATCATGCAGAACCGCACACCCACCCCCGCGTGATCATGCAGAACTGCACGATCGCGTGCTCACAACGGGGGTCCGTGCCAAGGTTCTGGAGTGCAGCCCGCCCCGTTCACCGAGCAGGACCTGATCAAACTGGTCTCTTGGCACATGCCGTTCGGCAAGTACAAGGGCACCCTGCTGGCCGATCTACCGGGTGAGTACCTGGCCTGGTTCGCGCTCAAGGGCTTTCCCGAGGGTGACATCGGGCACCTGCTGGCAGTGATGCACCAGATCAGCCTGAACGGCCTGCGCGACCTGCTCACCCCGTTGCGCAGCGGGCCGCCGCAGACTCCCGTCGGGCACACCCGGCGCAAACCGCCCTTCTGACCCCTTCTGACTCCCGTCTGCCTCCTGTCTGAACGTCAGACCCCCGGACCTCGCCCGCTGATCGCCCGGCCCAGGCCCGCTGAACGGCGCCGTCCGGGGTCGGCACCGCTCAAGTGCCGCCGTACAGGTGCCGATCGGTCAGACATGCGGCCAGCCGTCGGAGCGCTCCTCTCCGTGCTGTCGCTGTCCTGGTTGCTGATGGCTCGCTACGGCCCGACCGGACGATGGCGGATTCGCGTGATCACCCTGCTCGTCGCCTGTGTGGTCTTCACCGGCAACGAGTGGCGATGGCACCACTTCGAATCCGAACTGGCGGATGCGGCAAAGCCCGTTCTGGCCGGCCGGGACGCGGGTTTCGTGTGTGAGCGACTGACCCGCAACTTCTTCTCCAGCACCGGCCACGTCGGCCACGTGTGGTTCGACGCCGAGGGCAACCCGGACGATTCGGCGTTCCTCTCCATGCAGACCTGCTCGAGCCTGCGCGCCTTCAGGGGCGGCGAGCGCACCGATCAACAGGCCATCGTCGCCGCGCACACCCTGGCCCACGAGGCGGCGCACCTGCGCGGAATCATGAACGAGGCGGAGGCCGAATGCCTTGCCGTACGACTCGACCATGAGGTGATGACCCGGCTCGGCGCCTCGGACGACGAGGCCACCCGCGCGGTCGAGTTCTATCGCACCCAGGTCTACCCACGCCTGCCCGGCGAATACCACATGACCTGCCCCTCCCCCTGATCCGCCAACCGGCGTGATCACGCAGAACCGCACGCCTCACCGTGCTCACAGCACCCCCGAACCCAGCGTGATCATGCAGAACTGCACGCCCCTCGCGGGTGGACCCCACCACCCCCGGACGCTTCACAGCCATCGCACAGCGCCCTCCGAGTACCGGTGCAGGCGCCACTCCGAAGGTGATCGAGAACCGGCGGACCACCCCGTCCGCACCGATCACGACACCCGAGGAGTTCGACCATGGACCCCAGCACCGTCGACCGGGCACGCACCCGGCGGATCGTCGCCGCGGCGGCCGCCACCGTGCTCGGCACGGCGGCCCTGGCCGCCTGCACCGCCGCCCGGATCAGCGACAGCTCAACAGGTTCCGGCCAGTCCAGCGGGACGAGCAGTGACCAGTACAGCGGCTCGTCGTCCGGCGGTTCGTCGTCCGGCAGTTCCTCCGACTCGGGCGCCGTGACCGGCAGTACGGGCGACTCGCACGCCTCGACGAGCGGTTCGTGAGGTCACGATGAGCACCCCGACGCAGACCGCCGGCCCCACGCCCGGCCCCACGATCGAAACCCCGATCGCACCCCCGTGAAACCCGAGAACCGCTGCGGCGCAGTGGCCGGTCTGGAGCACCTCAGCCCAACTGGTGGTCACCGAACCTGATCTGCTCGACCCGGCGCGCGCTGTGCTCGAGACCGAACTCGACGCCGTCGGACGCGCCGCCAG
This sequence comes from Kineosporiaceae bacterium, assembly GCA_036758885.1. Lineage (GTDB taxonomy): Bacteria > Actinomycetota > Actinomycetes > Actinomycetales > Kineosporiaceae > DAIOVT01. Next base: position 4,543 of record DAIOVT010000035.1, on the reverse strand, counting down.
CCGCTTCCGGCCGGACTCCGAGATCGTCGCGGTCAACCGGTCCGCGGGCCGGCCGATCGAGCTCAGCCCACTGCTGACCGACCTGGTCAGAACCGCACTGGACGCTGCCCGGCGCAGCGAGGGCACGGTCGACCCGACCGTCGGCGCCGGACTGCGCGGCGTCGGGTACACCGCCGACATCGGCGAACTGGCCCGGCACGAGCCGTCCGGCGCGGAGCAGCGACAGGTCGTCGCCGGAGGCTTCCGGGTGGTGATCGATCGGCACCGGTCATGGCGGGACGTCGTTCTGGACGGCGCCCTGCTGAGCATGCCGCGCGGTGTCGAGCTCGATCTCGGCGCGACGGCCAAGGCCCGCACCGCCGACCGCGCCGCGGCCCGGATCGCGGCCGAGCTCGGCTGCGGGGTGCTGGTCGGCGTGGGCGGCGACATCGCCACTGCCGGAACGGGTCCGGAGGGTGGCTGGCAGATCCGGGTCGGCGACGGACCGGGCGAACCCGAGGCCCAGGTGACCCTGCCGGCGGGCCGGGCGATCGCCACGTCAAGCACCGTCCGCCGGGCCTGGCACCACGACGGCGCGCTGATGCACCACATTCTCGACCCGGCCACCTGGCATCCGGCAGCGCCGGTCTGGCGCACGATCACGGCGGTCGCGCCGTCCTGTGTGACCGCAAACACATGGACCACCGCGGGGGTGGTGATGGGCCTGCGAGCTCCGGAATGGCTTGCCGCTCAAGGCGTCTGCGCCCGGCTCGTCGGCAACGACTTCACGGTGGTGCGGCTCGGCGGCTGGCCCTGACCGGGCCTGCACGGGTGCGGTTGACCCGGCCGGGAGCGCTCGTCAAGCTGTCGCGGGGCGCCCGTCCACCGGCGTGGGCGCCGAACGACACCACCTGCTCGTCGGCCTCCCTGAAGGGGTACTCGTGAAGATCGGCATTGTCATCGGCTCCATCCGCGAAGGGCGTAAGGGCGAGACCGTCGCCGAATGGGTGCTCAAGGAGGCGACCGCCCGCGGCGATGCCGAGTACTCGATCATCGATCTGAAGACCTTCGACCTGCCGCTGCTCACCGATCCGGTGCTGCCCGGCATGGCCGACCGCAAGTACTCCTCCGAGGCGGTCACCCGGTGGAGCCAGGCGATCGACGCCTGCGACGGGTTCGTCTTCGTCACCCCCGAGTACAACCACGGCGTGCCGGGTGCCTTCAAGAACGCCGTCGACAGCCTCGGGCCCGAATGGACCGGCAAGACAGTCGGTTTCGTCTCCTACGGCGCCGACGGCGGCGTGCGATGTGTCGAGCAGTGGCGCACCATCATCGCCAACTTCCAGATGATCGACGTGCGTGGCCAGGTGGCCCTGTCGCTGTTCACCGAGTTCGGCCAGGACGGATTGACCCTGCTCGAGCGCCGTCCGAGCGAACTGGCCACGCTGCTCAGTCAGCTGACCTCGCTGACCGGCAAACTCAGCTCCTGACAACCGATCTCGACCGCCGGGGCCGGGCGGTGTCGATCCCGGCCGCCTGCTGGGCACTCACCGATGCGTCCCGGGGGGCGTGCGGTTCTGCATGATCACGCCGGGGTAGGCGTGCAGTTCTGCATGATCACGGCGGGGTAGGCGTGCGAAGATCCGGCTCAGTGATCCAGTACCCGCCCGGCAGGCGGCGGTTCCCCCGGCAGGCCGGCGACGGGGCCGAACACCGCGCCGTCCCGGAACCTGTCCAGCTGATGCGGTTGCATCGGCAGCGCGGCGATGAGTTGGTCGAGGCCCTTGAACCCCCCGCGTGCGCTGCGCAGTTCGACCACCTGGGTGGCCAGCCCGAGGTCGACGCCCAGCCCCCGGGCCAGTTCGGTGGCGCTGGCCCGGTTGACGTCGAGCGGGTTCGCCACGGCGGACGATCCGGGCAGCACCACCATCTCCACCGGGACGGGTGGGGCGGCCGAGCGAGAAGGCGCGGGGATCGAGCCGTAGCCGCCGGGCGGCGCCGGATAACGCTGCTGCGGGCCGGCGTAGGGCTGCGCGGAACCGGGCGGGAGGCCAGATGCATCCCCCACGAGTGCCGGGCCGGAACCCGGGGGCTGCTGATCCGCCCACGACCGGCCCCGGTGCAGAGAGCGCGCGTCGGACGCAGCGCGCTCGGCCCGCCAGGTCAGGTAGTCGGAGTTGAGTACGAAGGCCGCCACGATCGAGCTGATCCAGAAGCCGAGCATCAGCAGGCCGCTGACCCCGTCGGACTCACCCGGGCTGGCGCTGGAACGTTCCGGCGCGTAGAGCATGATCCAGGTCATCACCGTGCCGAGAGACACGGCCAGCGCGAACAACCAGGCCTTGCGGGTACGCATCCTGAGTGCGACGTACAGGAACCCGAGGAACCCCAGAAGACCGAGGCCGAGGATCGGCGCCAGCAACCATGCACTGTGCCGCGCCTTCCACGACCCGGTACGCAAGTAGACCCCGGGGTCGGTCCAGCCTCGACTCATCTCGCTCCTCGGTCCACGCGATCAGCGTTTCCTCGTGCGGCGTGATCCCCGGTCGATCCGCACCTCCCGGGTCGGGCCGGTCGCCGTCGCCGAGGTCTGCCGGTAATCATCGGTGAACGCGCTGTCGACCGTCTGCGCCTCGAGCAGATCTTCCAGAATCGCGATCATGTCGAGACATTCCTTGCCGTAGTGCTGGGTGAGTCGTGCTGACATCTTGACCGATGCGCAGGGTCCTGTCAGGACGCCGGACCCGGTGAGGTTTCCGGTCAGCCGACCGGCTCAGCCCCCGAACCTGCCGCTCCCGAACCCGCCAGCCGCTGCAGCAGCCGGTCCCGGATCCCCGGGCGGGTGCCGAAGGTCAGCAGCAGGGCCGCCTCGCGCAGCAACCGGTCGGCGTGCGAACCGGCCAGCACCGAGCGGGCGCCCTGATGAACGGCCAGCCGTGCGGCTGCCCGCACCGCCAGTTCGGACGACGCGGCACGGGCGGACGGCGCCCCAGCGGCGTCCGCGTTCAGCAGGCCGGCACGCACCTGGCGCAGCTCGCCCAGCAGGGCGTCGCGGGCGTCGTCCGGCTCGTCCTGCAGGGCGATCGCCCGGCCGGCCACGCCGGTGGCCAGAAACCCGTTGGCCACCAACGACTCCGCGTCCCGATCGAGGTACCGTGCATGTGGCTCGACCCGTACCACCCGCTCGTCGGGCACACTCAGCGAGGAGATCTGCAGCGTGACGGTGTTGCCGGCCTGAACCGCGAGCAGATGCATCGGGTCGGCACTGATCGCCGGGTCGTCGAGGTCGACCAGGGCGAGCACCAACTGGTCGTCCTGGTCACGACCGGCCAGCAGCATCACACCGACCAGGCCCCAGCCGGTGAACCAGGGCGCGGTGCCCGTCATCAGCCAGCCGTCGCGGTCGCGTCGAGCCCGTACGGACGGCGGCCCGACCCGGGTCGCCGCACCGATGGCCAGCCCCGAACGCAGTTCGCCGGAAGCCAGCAACGGGCCGAGATCCGTTCGCAGCCGGGCGTTCTCACCCCTGACCAGCGCACCCAGGGCGCCCACGTGCTGGCGCCAGACGAACGCCGCCGCCAGGCAGCCACCGGCGAAGGCCTCGATCACCGCGGCATGGGTCGCGGCGTCCGGGATCGACGGCGGTGACCATTCGGGCAGCCCACCCAGAGCGTAGAAGCCTTGTGCCGCAAGCGTATCGAGCAGTTCCACCGGCAACCTGCCGGTACTGTCGACCTGCACGGCCGCCGGGAAGAGCAGGTCGTCGGCGAGGCGGCGAGCCCGGTGCACGGTCTGCGCACCACTCATGACCGGCCGCCATCGAAACTGGCTCTCACGTTGTCCGAGAACGACTCCCGGGTCGCGCGCGCCAGCAACACCCCCGCCAGCAAGGCACCGAGCGTGCCGAGCGCCTCGTCGCCCAGAGTGTCGGTGTAGGCGGTGTCGAGTTCGGTGCCGTGCCTGATGAACGTATACCACTCACCGAGTTCCCAGACGATGGCCAGGATCGCGCCCAGGCCGGTGATCAGGGTGACCAGTTGCCAGCGGCCGGCCACCTTCGGGCGCAGCAGCAGGCCCAGCCCGCCGCAGAGCAACGCCCAGTTCACGAAATGGTTGGCGTCGTCCCACCAGCTGATCGTGTCGTACAGGTCGAAGGTGTTGCCGGTGACGTCGATCAGGAACGGGGCCATGATCAGCGCGAACGCCGTCCACGGGACGTAGCGGCGGCCGATCACCCGCGGCTGCCGTCGCCGCATCAACCACCACACCAGCGGCACGAACAGCATCATCACCGGGTAGGCGACCAGCCTGGCCCCGAAGGCCTTGCCCTCGAACTGCTCGAGCCCGGGCACGAACGTGGCCACCGCCAATTGCCCGACCGTGCCGGCGAACACCGCGATGGCCCAGAACATGGGTCACATTCTGGCGCCACGTCCACGATCCCGAAGACCGGGACCACGCAGTTCTGCATGATCACGGCGGGGTGGGGGCCGGTCCGGGCGGCAGGATCGTGCGGTTCTGCATGAACGGTGCATGGCCCTGGCGGGCCACCCTGGAGGGGTGA
>DAIOVT010000034.1:0-16468 GCA_036758885.1 Kineosporiaceae bacterium | reverse complement strand
AGGCCGGGGCCAACCCCCGGGTGGTGGCGACCAAGCTGCGCTCCAAGATCGTCGCTGACGCTCCCAGCGGCGCGGCCGCGAAGGAAAAGGAAGCGGCATGAGTGGAGGCCCGGCTCATCGATCTGGCCGCGGCGGGCACGAGGAGGAGCACGAGGAGCACGAGAACCACGAGCGCTGGCTGGTCAGCTACGCCGACATGATGACCCTGCTGATGGTGCTGTTCATCGTCATGTTCGCGGTCAGCCAGGTCGACCAGGAGAAGTTCGCCGCGGTGAAAGTCGGTCTGGCAGCGGGCTTCGGGGCTCCGGTGGCGATGCTGCACGGCGGCGACCAGCTGCTCGACCCGGGTGGCTCGGTCGCCCCCGACAGCGTCAACCTGGCCGGCTCGGTGGGCGGCACCAAGAGCAGCAACAGCACCTCGATGCCGTCGCCGGAGCAGGTGGCGGCCGTCGTCCGGGCCACCACCGAGGCCTCGGTGAAGCAGGAGGTCGCCAAGCTCGAGGAGGCCGAGAAGCAGCTCAAGGCGGCCCTGGTCGAGGCCGGCCTGAAGAACGGGGCGACCTTCCGCATCGACGAGCGCGGCCTGGTGATCACCGTCGCCACCGACGACGTGCTGTTCGCCAGCGGCAGCGCCACCCTGCAGTCGAAGGGACGGCGGATCCTCGACGTGCTGGCGCCGACCCTGAGCGACCTGCCGAACCGGATCAGTATCGACGGGCACACCGACGTGATGCCGATCCACACCGCGCGCTACCCCTCGAACTGGGAGCTCTCCACCGACCGGGCCACCCGGGTGCTGCGCTACCTGTCCCCCGACGTTCCCGTGACACGCATGGCGGCAACGGGTTTCGCCGACACCCGCCCGCTGGCCGCGGGCACCGGCGCCAAGGCGCTGACCACGAACCGCCGGGTCGAGATCGTCGTCCTGGCCTCGGTCGACGACGCCGCCGGCCGGGCGATCGCCAAGGTCGCCGCCGAGCACCACGCGAAGTAGCCGAACCAGCAACCGGCGTCACGGTGGGGAACACCTCTCACCGTGACGTCAAGCCGCGCCCGCGCGCGGTCGAGTGAATCTGCATCGGACGCCGCCGACCGGCGCGCCGATGAACCGACAGGGGCCGACAGCATGGCCCATTTCTCAGCAGGGAGTCGCCGTGGCCGACAAGGAAGACACCAAGGCATCGGGTGGTGGCAAGAAGAAGCTGATCATCATCGTGGCGGTGCTGGCACTGCTCGGCGGAGGCTATTTCTTCTTCCTCAAGCCCGGTGGTGACGCCGCCGCGGCGGGCACCCCGGCGCCGAGCCCCACCTACGAGCCGGGCCCGGTGATGGAGCTCGACCCGATCACGATCAACCTGTCCGGCGGGCACTTCCTCAAGCTCGGCATGGCCCTGCAGACCAGCGCGTCGGCCAAGGACGAGGTGTTCGGCGCCAAGGCCCTGGACGCCGCGATCACCTTGTTCAGCAACAAGTCCATGGACGAGCTCGCCGAGGAGAGCCAGCGCGACAAGTTCAAGAAGCAGCTGGTGAAGGAGGTGACCGAGCTCTACGAGGAGAACGTCTACGACATCTACTTCACCGAGTTCGTCATGCAGTGATCGCGCCCACACCGCTGCACGCGAGGGAGTGCGCGCGGATCCTCAAGACGGGTGAAGGACATCCCGATGCCATCCGATGTGAGCCAGGCAGACACCACACCGAGCGCACGGCGCAGGCGTGGCGAAGCCCGTGTCTACGACTTCCGCCGGCCGGTGCGGCTGGCCCGCGAGCACAATCACCTGCTCAAGGTCGCGATGCAGACCTTCGCCCGGCAGACCACCACGGTGCTCACCTCGAGCCTTCGGGCGGTCAGCAGCGTCTCGTTGCCGGTGATCGAGGAGCTGAGCTACGACGAGTTCCTCGGCCCGGCCTCGGACCAGACGGTCTGCGCGGTGCTCAGCATCCCGCCGTGGCACGGCAAGGCGCTGCTGACCTTCGAGCAGGGGGCCCTGCTGGCGATGGTCGACCATCAGCTCGGCGGGATGGGCAGCGAGAACCAGCCGGAGCGGCCGCTGACCGACCTCGAGCAGGCACTGCTGCGCCAGCTGATCACCAGGATCCTGCACGAGCTCAGCTTCGCCCTGGAGACGATCGCCAAAGGCGTTCAGGTGCAACTGATCGCGCTGGAGCCGGACATCCGGTTCGTGCAGGCCGCGGCGGCCACCGACCCGGTGGTGGTCTGCCAGATGGAACTGAGCGTGGGCAAACGCGAGAGCATCCTGAATCTCTGCCTGCCCTACACGATGCTGGCGCCGGCGCTCGAACTGGCCACCCGCAAGGACGATCCGGACACCAACCGGCTCCGGGACGCCGCCCTGGCGCAGACCCAGCGCCGGCTCACCGCGGTGGACGTCGAGGTCTCCGTGCGGCTGGAGCCGACATCGATGTCCTCGCGGGACATCCTGCAGCTCAAGGTGGGCGACGTGGTGCCCTTCCCGCACCCGACCGCCTCACCGGTGGCGGTCACCTCGGCGGCGGCGGTGTTCGCCCGCGCGGTGCCCGGTGCCTCCGGCCGCAATCTCGCCGTGCTGATCGTGTCGGGGCGGTGAGCGCATGAGTCACGTCGTACCGGACGACCCGCTCGGCCGGCCCCCCAGCGTTCAGCCCCCCACCGTTCAGATCGTCCCCGTGCCTGCCGAGGAGGTGTCGTGAGCTTCTCGCCCTCACCCCTCGTCCCCGATGCCCCGCAGGCCTCGGGTGAAGAGCTGTGGTCGAGCGCCGCGCAGTTGGTGCTCGCCGCTGCCGAGCAGTCGGTCGCCCAGGTGCCCAGCGCGGTGCCGCTGGCCGTGGGCACCCCGCAGCGCACGGACGGCGCGGTGCTGCCCGAACCGGCCGGCGCCGCGGTCACCGCCTACATCGGCGGCGGTGTCGAGGGCAAGGTGCTGCTGGTCGTCGGCACCGAGTTCGTCGAGGCCCTGGCCGGAACCCCGTTCGGCGAGGTCGAGCCGGCGCAGGCGTTGCGTCCGGCGCTGGACGCCCTGGCCACCGCGCTCGGCGGCCGGATCGAGGGCGATCCGACCGGGCTCGAGGTGGAGAACTGTCTCGAGGTGCTCACCGGCGGTACCGCGGTGCTGGTTCCGCTCACCGCCCGGGACGCGGCGGCCGACGAGACCGCTTCTGCCCCAGTGGTTCTGCTCGGCGTCAGCTTGGCCACACCGCCACCCGGCGTCGAAGCCGCCGGCCCGGCCGCCGGGCAGTCCTCGGTGGCCGACGCGGCCAAGAACGGTCAGGGCTCCTGGAGCATCGACCTGCTGCGCGACGTCGAGATGGAGGTGACCTGCGAGCTGGGTCGCACCCGGATGACGGTCCGGCAACTGCTCGCACTCGCCCCCGGCGACGTCGTCGAACTCGACCGGCTGGCCGGCGCTCCCGCCGACCTGCTGGTCAACGGCACCCTGCTGGCCCGCGGCGAGGTCGTCGTCGTCGACGAGAGCTTCGGCCTGCGGATCACCGAGATCGTGGCCCAGGACGCGCCATGATCAGCGCGGCCTCGGCCGGCGACGGGGCGACGTCCGATCTGTTGCTGATCGGGCGGGTGCTGCTCTCCCTGCTGGTCGTGGTGTTCCTGGCGGTGCTCGCCGCCAAGCTCGCCCGGCGGGCGGGTCTGGCCGGGGGCGACGACACGGTGCGGCTGCGCACCCGGGTCGGTCTGGGCCGCGACGCCAGCCTGGCCGTCGTCCAGGTCGGCGAGAAGGCCCTGGTGCTCGGCGTGACCGGCACCGCCGTGCGACTGCTCACCACCCTGGACGCCGAGGAGTTCGACAAACCGGCACCGGCCGACGGCGGCACCTCGTCACGGACCGGCCGCTCGGCGGGCAACACCGACCTGGTCCGGGAACGCCCCGCGCGGACCCGGCGCCCCTCGTTCGGCGAGGCGCTGCGGCTCTCCACCCGCCGGCACGTCGACGGCCTGCGCGAGCGGACGGTGCGCCGCTCATGACCCGTGATCATGCAGAACCGCACACCCCACCCCGGCGTGATCATGCAGAACTGCATGGTTCGCCACCTCGCGGCCGCGGCCGCCGGATCGCGCTGGTGGCCGCGTTCACCGCCCTCTGCTGGACGCTTCTGGCCATCGCGCTGAACATCGCCACGGCCGGGCCCGCCGCGGCCGCCAACGGACCCAGCGACCCGACGCCACCGGCCTCCCCCCAGATCGGCATCTCGGTTCCCGGCCAGCCGAGCAGCGTCGTCCAGCTGATCGTGCTGATCACGGTGCTCGGCGTGGCGCCGTCCCTGCTGTTGATGTGCACCGCGTTCACCAAGATCATCGTGGTGCTCTCGCTGACCCGCAGCGCCCTGGGCACCATGGCCGTGCCGCCCAACCAGGTGCTCGCCGGGCTGGCCCTGTTCCTCTCCCTGTTCATCATGGGCCCGGTCGCGGACGACGTTCTGGCGCAAGGCATCAAGCCCTACATGGAGGGCACCAAGACCACCGCGGCCGCTTTCCAGGACGGCGTCGAGCCGCTGCGGGAGTTCATGCTCAAGCACACCCGCGACGAAGAGCTCGCGCTGATGACCAAGGCCGCCGGCCAGGAGCTGCCGAAGACCCGCGAGGACGTCGGCATGCGCACCCTGGTGCCCGCCTTCGTGGTCAGCGAACTGCGCGCGGCGTTCATCATCGGGTTCGTCATCTTCATCCCGTTCCTGGTGGTCGACATCGTGGTCAGCGCGATCCTGATGTCCCTCGGCATGGTGATGCTGCCGCCGACGCTGATCTCGTTGCCGTTCAAGCTGTTGATGTTCGTCCTGGTCGACGGCTGGACCCTGATCGTCACGACGCTGCTCGGCAGCTACCGCTGAGCCGCCATGTCCGACTCGATCATCCACATCGTCGCCCTGGCGCTGATCACCGCGGCCAAGGTCTCCGGGCCGGTGCTGATCACCACACTGGTGATCGGTCTGCTGCTCTCGATCGTGCAGTCGGCGACACAGATCCAGGAACAGACCCTGACGTTCCTGCCCAAACTCGCTGTCTCCGCGCTGGTTCTGGTGCTCACCGGGCCCTGGGCGCTACGGGTGCTGACCTCGTTCACCAAGGAGGTCTTCACCCTGGTGCCCACCCTGCTCGCGAAATAGCCCCGCCGACCGGGTCAAGTGCGCCGCCCGAGGCGCCGATCCCTCATCCGACACCTGCGCCGCAGGGTCGGGGGTGCCCGTCGAGTGGAGGTTTCCCGGCATGCCGTTCCGCGCGCCGATTCACCGAACGACAGCTCAACTCGAGAAGGTCCCGGAGGCGCCACCGGCATCGCCGCGACGCCGGGCCGCGCGGGCGGTGCGAGCGCTCCGGCACGGCCGCGTCCTGCGCGCCGCGATCACCGCTGTGATGAGTCTGCCGCTGTTGCTGGTGGCCGCCCCCGCGGACGCCGCGGTGAAGCTCCCCGGTGGCCGTGGCGGCTATGTGGTGAGCATGCTCAGCGGCTCGCCGAACAAGGTCCAGGTACGGCTGGCGAAGTACCAGTTCTACACCAACGGCCTTGTCGTGCAGGAGTATTGGCAGTGGCGCCAGAACCAGGTCAAGGGCGTCGACCAGAGCTACCGGACCAAGCCGTCCAGCGGCTACACCACCAAGGGCTGCGCCCGGCAGTGCGCCATCCGCACCCCGGTCGGCTTCCAGAGCGGCAAGTCCGGCGCCCGGCTCACCGGCAGGTTCTCGGTCAAGGGCAGTGTGCTCACCATTCGCTGGAGCTCGACCTGGGTGGAGACCTGGCGGATCAACCTGACCCAGAAGAAGGTCGCCGGGCTCAACCTGATCACCAAGGACAGGACCGCCCGCGGCTGGGGTGTCGGCTCCCGCGTCGGCCTGGCCCGCGCCGTCGGCATCAAGGACATCTTCGCCGCCCAGCGCTTCTACGGACCCTGGGCGCAGAACACCTACGGCAGCCGCACCACCTACTCGAACGTCGGCTTCAACTCCAGCGACAACTCGTTGTGCGGCAACGGCTATTGCATGCAGGGCAAGCAGGTCACCGGCGCGAACAAGCGCACCTGGTACTCCAGCTACTGGGCGACCAACCCGGCCAAGGACGGACGCAAGGTCTTCCGCAATCACCAGACCGGGGCCGTGCAGCAGATGGAGGCACCCGGCTCGGTGTGCATCTCGGCCGGCGGCGGACACACCGAGGCGATGCTGCAGGTGCTCAACGACGACGGCCGGATCATCGGTCTGGTCGGCGTCGAGGCCAGCCTGAACCGGCAGCGGGCCGGGCAGGCCGTGGTCACCGCCTTCGCGATGGTGCAGCCTGCCTACCGGTCGGCGCTGGGCTGACGAGCGGCACCCGGCAGCACCGGTGAGCGCAGCGGCGGACGGTCTTCAGCTGGCGGTGGCCGAGAACGCGTTCTCGGCCTACCTGCTGGCGCTGACCCGTACCGCCGCGTTCATCCTGGTCTCGCCGCCGTTCAACGCCCGCAACGTACCCTCGCGGGTCAAGGCCACGGTCGCGACGGCACTGGCGCTGCCGTTGTCGGTGGCCACCGTCGACCGGGCCCCCACCCTGGGCACGGCGATGCTGGGACCGATGCTGGCCGAAGCGCTGATCGGCGTGGCGATGGGCTTCCTGGTGCTGATCGCCGTCGCCACCATCCAGGCGGTCGGCGAACTGCTCGACTTGGTCGGCGGTTTCACCCTGAGCGCGGCACTCGACCCGATGCTGATGGTGCAGTCCTCGGTGCTCGGCCGGCTGCACCAGCTGACCGCGGTCACGGTGCTGTTCGCCAGCGACGGGCACCTGATGGTGTTGCGCGGGCTGGCCACGACGATGCCGGTCGGCGGCGCCGACATGCTCGCCCTCGGCGACCTGGCCCGGGTGCTCACCGCCGACCTGGGCGCCCTGCTCGCCGGGGCGTTGCAGATCGCCGCACCGGTGATCGCCGCCATGCTGATCGCCGACATCGCGCTCGGCCTGCTCACCCGGGCGGCCCCGGCGATCAACCCGTTCGCGCTCAGCTTCCCGTTGAAGATCGTGTTCACCCTCTCCCTGGCCGGCCTGGTGATCACCCGGTTGCCGCAGGCCCTGAACCAGGGGGTCGAGGACGCCGTCCTCGCGGTGATGGATCTGGCCAAGTGAGGGGGTGAGGCATGGGCGAGGACGGCAAGACCGAGAAGCCGACACCGAAACGGATCAAGGACGCCCGTAAGGACGGCAACTTCCCCCGCACCCCGGACGCCGCGATCTGGCTGTCGATGGGGGCCGGCGCCGCGATGCTGCCGTACACGGTGAGCCGGCTGTCCGAGACGTTCATCCAGCTGCTGGCCAACCTGAACCGGATCGAGGGCCAGCCGACCACCGAGATGGCGTTGCAGGTGCTCGGCCAGGTACCGATGGCGGTGGTCATGGCGGTGGCGCCGTTCTCGGCGGTCACCGCCCTGGCCGCCGTCGCCGGCATGGCCGCACAGGGCGTCTACCCCTCGTCGAAGGCGATGAAACCGAACTTCAAACGCATGGCGCCGCTGCCCGGCGTGAAGCGGATGTTCGGCCCGAAAGCCTTGTGGGAAGCGCTGAAATCACTGCTCAAGGTGATCGTCATCGCGCTGTCCTGCTGGGTGATCGCCAAGGACCTGATCCCCGAGCTGCTCGGCCCCGGGCTGATGCAGACGATGAACGTCGTCGAGCGCGCGCGCTCCGGCGCGCTGATGCTGATGTGGACGGCGATCGCCGCCGGCATCGCGCTCGCCTTCGCCGACTACGCCTATCAGCGGCACACGGTGATGAAGAAGCTGAAGATGGCGCCCAAGGAGGTCAAGGACGAGCACAAGCAGTCCGAGGGCGACCCGCAGATCAAGAGCGCGATCCGGTCCAAGCAGATGGCGATGAGCCGCAGCCGGATGCTGAGTGCCGTGGTCGACGCGGACGTCGTCCTGGTCAACCCGACGCACCTGGCGATCGCGCTGAAGTACGAGCCGATGAAGGGCGCCCCGCGGGTGGTCGCGATGGGTTCGGGCAACCTGGCGCAGAAGATCCGCGAGCGGGCCCGCGAACACCGGGTGCCGGTCGTCGAGGACAAACCGCTGGCGCGCCTGGTGTATCGGGTCTGCGACCTGGGCGACGAGATCCCCGCGGAGCTCTACGAGGCGGTGGCCCGGATCCTCGCGTTCGTGATGGCCGCCGGCAGACCGGCGTCCACGGCCGGGGCCCGGCGCAACGTCAATGCCGGCGCCCTGCCCGAGCTTCCCTCGAAGCCGCAGATGCGGGCTCGCCGCGCCCGGGAGACCCGAGAGGCCCGAGCCGCCTCTCGCTGAACATCACCAGCAGGGCCAGCCAGCTCGTCACGAGCAGGGCCCCCAGCTGCAGCCACCGGCCCTCGCTGAGCCACATCATCGGCTTGCCGACCAGCGGCACCACCAGCCGCAACTGACCGTCGATCTGTTCCGGCGAAACGGGTTTCACGTCGGCGGTGGGGTTCGCGTCGCCCTTGGTGATCACCTTGCCGGACGCGTCGTACTCGAGCACCCGGTGCAGGTACGAACCGGTCGGGTAGGAGGGATCGCGGACCAGCACCACCCGGTCCTTGGGCAGGGTCTGCGGGCCGGGTGCCGCAGGGCCGATCACCGCGACGTCGCCGGGCTGGATCACCGGCATCATCGACCCGGTCACCACCACCCGGGGCGTCCAGCCGACCAGCGACGGCGCGTACGACCAGAACAGCAGCGAGACCACCAGGGTCAGGTAGACCGTGGCCAGGAACTGCAGCACGGCGTACCCGAACGCGGTCCCGCGGGGGAACCGGGGCATGTCGATGACACCGCTGACCGGGCCCTCGATCGAGGCACTGCTCACGACCGGGCCTCCCAGACGAACGTGGTCGAGGCGCTGGTGGCCTGGGCGACGTTCGGGGTGTTGGCGGGCAGGGTGTAGCTGATCGAGTAGACCTGGAACTGACCGCTTCCGGTCGGCGCGAACGTGCCCGCGCCCGTGCTGTAACCCGAAGCCGTCGAGGCGATGTTGGAGAGGGTGTCGTTGAGCCGCACCGTGCCCGAGAAGCCCGTGCAGCCACCGGCGTAGCTGCCGGTGTTGCCGGCGCCGGCCCCCTCGGTGACGGTCACCTGCAGGTACTGGGCGAGGGTGCCGCTGGTGCCCTGCAGGTACAGCCGCACGTTGGCCGCGATCGACCCGGTGTAGAGCACCCGGATGCACCGGGTGCCGGTGTCGCCGGGCAACAGCCCGCTCACCGAGAACAGCGCGGAACCGCTGTCGTCGTCGCCGATCACCACGGTGCCGCTGGTCCAGGCGTTGGTCGAGTTGTTGGTCGCCGCGGTGAACGCCGCGTTGGTCCGCACGATCACCAGCGAGGCCGCGACCAGCACGGCACAGAGCACCCCCGAGATCAATGCGGGCATACGCCACCGCCACTCGGGCGCGGGGCCCAGATGTCGGTTGACGATCACGTGCTTCCTCCCCGGCCAGTCCCTCGTGACGCTTCTGCTTCCTCACCTCTCGGCCCGCGCGGCGACGCCCTGATCGATCGGCCTCCTTCCTCATCGGCACCGGACGGCCCGGGATTCAACGCCTTACCCGGACGGCGTACCGGCCGGCGTGCCACTCGTCCGGCTCGTCCGGCTCAAGCCGACCGGCCGGAACGTCGAAGAGAGCACGAAGGGCAGCGACCGGCGCTGCCCGCACCCGGCGAGCGGAGGTGGCATGCCGTCCAGCAGGCTTGCCCGCCTGGCGATCCCGATGATCGTCGTGATCGTCGTGGTGATGATGGTGGTGCCGCTGCCCGCGGCCCTGCTGGACCTGCTGATCGCGGCCAACATCGCGCTGTCGCTGGTGGTGCTGCTGGTCGCGATGCAGGTGCGGCATCCGCTGGATTTCGCCATGTTCCCGACCGTCGTCCTGGTCGCCACGATCTTCCGTTTGGCGCTGAATGTCTCCTCGACCCGGCTGGTGCTGCGAGACGGCTACGCGGGCAAGGTGATCGAGGCCTTCGGGCACATCGTCATCGGCGGTTCGCTGGTGATCGGTCTGGTGGTCTTCGCGATCCTGGTGATCATCCAGCTGACCGTGGTCACCAACGGTGCCGCCCGGGTCGCCGAGGTCGGCGCCCGGTTCACCCTCGATGCCATGCCGGGCAAGCAGATGGCGATCGACGCCGACCTGAACTCCGGCCTGATCGACGAGGACGAGGCCCGCCGCCGCCGCAAGGAGGTCACCGCCGAGGCCGACTTCTACGGCGCCATGGACGGTGGCACCAAGTTCGTCAAGGGCGACGCCGTCGCGGCCATCATCATCACCCTGGTCAACCTGATCGGCGGCTTCACCGTCGGCATGCTGCAGCACGGCCTCTCCGCGGGCGAGTCGATGAGCAAGTACAGCCTGCTCTCGGTCGGCGACGGTCTGGTCTCCCAGGTGCCGGCCCTGCTGATGTCGGTGGCCACCGGTGTCATCGTCACCCGGTCGACCTCCGAGGGCGACGTCGGCAACGACCTGCTGATGCAGCTGACCCGTCACAGCGAGGCGTTGCGGATCGCCGGCATCACGCTGCTCGGTCTGTGCCTGGTGCCCGGCATGCCCAAGCTGCCGTTCCTGGTCAGCGGAATGGTGCTGCTGTACGGCTCGACCCGTTCTCCCTCAGCGGATTCGCCGGCACCGGCGCCGTCCGGGGCGATCCCGATGCCGGCCGCGGCCGGGCTGCCGCCCGACGGGGTGGCGGCCGGCGACCCGATCAGCGACTCGCTCAAGGTCGACCCCCTCGAACTGTTGCTGGCCCCCGACCTGGTCGACCTGGTCGACCCGGCCCGCGGCGGCGACCTGCTCGACCGGGTGCGCGCCCTGCGCCGCAAGACCGCGCTCGACCTCGGCCTGGTGCTGCCCCCGGTACGTACCCGCGACGGCGTGCAGCTCGCGCCCGGCACCTACGAGATCCGGATCGCCGGGGTCACCGTGGCCACCGGCGAGGCGCCGGCCGGTCACCTGCTGGCGATCGGCGACACCCACGATCATCTGCCCGGACGGCGCACCACCGAGCCGGTCTTCGGTCTGCCCGCGGTCTGGGTACCGGCCGAGCACCGGGCCACCGCCGAACTGGCCGGGGCCACCCTGGTCGAGCGCGCCGCGGTGGTCACCACCCACCTGGCCGAGATGGTGCGCCAGCACGCCTCCCGGTTGCTCTCCCTCGACGACACCCGCGAGTTGCTCGAGGTGCTCAAGGCGGAACGTCCGGCAGCCGTGGAGGAACTGGTGCCCGGACTGCTGCCGCTCTCCGCCGTGCAGCGGGTGCTGCAGGCACTGCTCGACGAGCAGGTGTCGATCCGCGACCTCGGCCGGGTGCTCGAGGGCATCGGCCAACGGGCCCGGCAGACCAACGACCCGGACGCGCTGCTCGAGGCGGCCAGGCTGGCCCTCGGGCCGGCGTTGACCGGCCCGTACGTCAACAACGGCGTGCTCTATGCGCTGACCATCGACCCGGGCCTGGAAGCCGAACTGGCAGAGGCGTTACGGGCCAGCGAGCAAGGGATCGTGATCGCCGTCGACCCGGTGACCGGCAACCAGCTGGTGGGCGACCTCGCCTCGATGATGCAGGCCGCCGAGAACGCCGGGGTCTCCCCGGTGTTGCTGGTGGCCGGGCCGTTGCGGCTGCCGCTACGCCGGCTGTTGCGCGCCTCGGTACCCACACTGCCGGTGATCAGCTTCGCCGAGACCGCCGCCGTCAATTCGATCGAGACCGTAGGACAGGTGAACCGTGGCCACGTTGCTGCTTGAGGGCGAGAACCTCGAGGAACTGCTGCTGCGCGCCCGTCAGGAGGGCGGCCCCGAGGCGAAGATCGTTCGCGCCGAACGGGTTCGGCAGGGCGGAGTGCTGGGCTTCTTCGCCCGGGAGCGCTTCGAGGTCTCCCTGGAGATCCCCGAGGACGACGCCGCCACCCCGCCCGGTGCCGGGCCGGCCATACCCCGCCAGCGCACGGGCGGCGCACCGGTCGGCGAGGGGACGGCGGCCACCGCGGTCACCGACGACCTGGCGGCCGCGCTCGCCGCGGCGCTCAGCGGCATGCCGGGTGAGGCGACCGCTTCTGCCGCAGCCGGTTCCACCACAGCCGGTTCCACCACAGCCGGTTCCACCGCAACCGATTCCACCGCAACCGATTCCACCGCAACCGATTCCACCGCAGCCGGTGGCCCGGCGGCCCGGGGTGGCACGGCGGCCCGGGGTGGCACGGGTGCTGCCCAGCCGGCGGCAACCGGCTCGGCGGCGCACACCCTGCTGCAGCGCCGGCTCGAGTCGTTCCACTCCACCGACAGCGACGTCGCCGACGGCTACGCCCAGACCGGCGACGAGGGCGAGGAGTTCCCGGCCGACGCGCTGGTGCGGGCCGTGGGTGAGGACGTCGACGAGCCGGTGTCGCTGAGCCGCTCGGCCGAGCAGAACGCCACGGGCGCAGTCGCTCCCGAGCCCGAGCCCGTCGCGGCCCGGCTGGACGATCCGTTCGCCGGCCTGTTCGAGGAGTTGCTCGTCCGGCCGAAGCCGGCAGGTACCGACGGCGGCTCCGCCGAGCTCACCACCGGACTCACCACCGAACTCTCTGTGGAACTCCCGGCCGAGTCCGGTGCCGGGTCCGGTGCCGGGTCCGGCGCAGAGGCCACCCCTGCCACCGGCGCCGACGGCGCGGCGGAGGCCGACGAGGAGACCCCGGCCAGTTTCGCGCCCTTCGGCGAGGTCTTCGAGGCGGCCCGCAGCGCCTTCCGGCACCAGGTCGACGAGGCGATCGCGGCGGACGAGGAACTCGACGAACTCGACACCGCGGCTGACGACGATGCGGCTGATGACACCACACCTGATGACGCTGACGGCTCCTCGCCCGACAGCACGGCCGACGCGGTGGAGGTGAGCGAGCCGGTCGCCGAGCTCGCGGCGTCCGAAAAGCCTTCGTCCATCGAGGTTTCCGGCGATGCAGAAACACCCGATGCAGAAACACCCGATGCAGAAAGGCCCGATGCCGCAGCAGCCGGTGCCGACCTGGTCGACGCCGAAACGAGTGTCGCCGAACCGGGCAGCACCGAGTCGATCAGTAGCGAGCCGACCAGTAGCGAACTGGCCAGCGACACGGCGGCCGACGGTTCCCGCGACGTCTCCGGCGCACCGGCACAAGCAGAACCCGGACGCCCACAGCCCCACGAGGCAACCGCGGCGAAGGCCGCAACAGCGAAGGCAGCCGACGACACGATCGTGCTGAACTCGGCCGCCCTCGAGGAGTTGATCGACGACGCCTCGAACAGCCACGGCAAACACCGTGCGACACCGGCGAAACCCGCGCGCCGTCCGGCGTTGCGCCTGCTGGACGGTTCCAGCGAGCGCACCTGGATCGGTCCCGGCGGTGCCGCCGTACACGTCGAGCGCACCCCTGCGGCCGCGGCTGCCGCGGTGCAGGCTCCCGCCCCCGCGGTTGCCCCCGAACCCACGAGCACGCCCGGGGCCACCGCCGTGCCCGAAGCCACCGACCCCACAGCCACCGATCCCGCACTCGGCGCACCCGAAGCCACCACGCCTCAGGACGCCGCGCCTGAGGACACCGCGCCCGAAGACATCGCACCCGGAACCACGGTCGTGCCCGACGCAGAGGTGACCGCCGAGGCCGTCCAGCAGGTGCAAACACCCGCGACGGCGGAGAAGCCGGCGTCCGCCGAGGCGGCGGGAACGACCGAACCGGTCGCCTTCTTGGCTACTGTAAAGGCCACCGAGAAGGCCACCGAGAAGGACGCCCTCGACATGGTGCCGATCGACGCCGCAGGCATCGTGCTGACCCCGGAGAACTTCACCGAGGCCGTGCGAACCGTCGCGGATGCCGCGGTACAGGCGGTTCTGCGCGGACACCGCGAACTGCGCGTCCACCCCGAACCACGCAAACTCCCGGAATCCCGCGAGAGTCTCCAAACCCTCACGCGTGCATCGGATTTCCTCTGGAGAAGGTCACGATCGGCCGATCGGGTGACGCGGTCCAGGTCAGGACATTGGGAATTCGTGCCGACACAGGCACAGATGGTGAGCAGTTTCCCTGACTCGTTCCCGGAGGATGTCGTCATGCCGAACAGTTCCGCCACTGAACCCGGTGGGGGCCCGGACGCCGGCCGCACCGGCCCGGCATCGGCGGCGCGCCTCGAGTTCAACGCGCTGCTCCAGCAGCTCGGGTCGGGCCGGCCGATCGCGCCGGGGCACGGGGCCGGTCTGCAGGACGCCCTGTGGGTCTCCGCCGGTGCCGCCGTCGACGGCACCGAGCCGGCTCACACCCGGGCCGGCGGTCATCCGGCCCACGCCGCGCCGTCCACCGACCCGGACACCGGGGCGAGCTACCCCGCGCTGGCGGCGGTGCCGCTGCAGCGCGAGGGGGCGCCGTCCGGTGAGCCGTTCCAGTCCGCAGACCCGTTCGGCCACGGCCCGCACGACGCCTGGGCCGCCCGGCTCGAGGCGGACCGGGCGATGCTGCTGCAGCTCGGCGTCCCGGCGGTCTGGGTCGAGCAGTTCCAGGCCGGCGACCGGTTCAGCGCCGTGCACACGATGCTCGCCGAGCTGCCGACGCCGGCGATCGACCCGCTGGCCCCGGTCGTCGTGGTGATCGGTCCGGCCGAGAGCGTGCAGCTCGAGGCGCACCGGGTCGCGATCGACGTCGCCCTCGACGCCCTGCCCCGCCTGGTCGTCCCGGTGCCCGACCGGCACGGCGAGGAGCGCGAGAACGCGCTGGCCCGGGTGATCGACCACCGCGCGTGCGTCGTCGCCCTGGAGCGGCCCGCCGAACTGGGCCCGGACGGCGCCGGCGCCGTCCTGCTGATCGACAGCCTGCGCCGGATCGGCGCGGACGCCGTCATCGTGATGGTCGACGCCGCAACGGGTCTCGGTTCGGGCATCGACGAGACCCCGGCCCGGCTGGCACCGCTCGGCGCGGTCGACGCACTCGCCGTCGAGGGAGTCGCCGAGGCCGCCCAGCCGCTGCGGGTGCTCGGCACCGGCATGCCGATCACCCGGCTCGACGGCATCCCGATCGACCGCACCACATGGACGGCGCTGATCTGCGCCCAGCTCGAGGCCGCCGGCCGCGCGCAGCAGTGGCAGTACTGAGCCCGAACCGTTCAGGACGAGGACCGTGGACGCCTTTCTGCAGCGGCTGACCGCATTCCGGCTCGGGCTGGCCATCACCGCCGTGGTGGCCGGTCCCCCACTGTTCCTGCTCTACTCCCGCGGCAACCTCGACATCTACTCCGCCCTGACCAAGGCGGGCATCGTCGCCGCGGTCTGCATCGTCGGCGCCGCCGTGGTACTCAAGATCGCCAACGGCTACCGCACCGCCCAGCACAACGAGGTCACCCGCGCCCGCGCCGAGACCATGGCCAAGGCACTGCGTGAACTCGAGGCCACCGCCGAACACCAGAACGCCGAGGGAGGCACCGGACCCGGGGCCGGCGGTCAGGGCTACGGCGGTCAGGGTGGCAGCGGTCAGAGCGGTACCGGCCAGGGCGGCGCGGCGCCGGCAC
The DNA here is from genome assembly GCA_036758885.1 of Kineosporiaceae bacterium. Taxonomy (GTDB): domain Bacteria; phylum Actinomycetota; class Actinomycetes; order Actinomycetales; family Kineosporiaceae; genus DAIOVT01. The sequence goes on along the minus strand of DAIOVT010000034.1, from coordinate 971 downwards.
CCGCCGGCCCGTCCCCCGACCCGGCGTGATCATGCAGAAGTGTTCGCAGGTGAGGGGTCGTGCGGTTCCGCATGATCACCTCTGCACGATGATCCCGGACGCATCCCCCCACCGGACGCTTCGACACTGACCCAGCGCCGAGCCTGCATCGCGATGCGTGAGCACGGAAACACGTTCATCGCACTCCGGTGTCGCTACCGGGCGGTCACTCCTAGGGTGTGAGGGCTCGGACGATGCTCGGTTGTGATCCCGTGGAGGTCGGTAGTGACGTCACTGCGCCGTGTCGCGATCGTGAATCGTGGCGAGGCCGCGATGCGGTTGATCCATTGCGTGCGAGAACTCAACGCCCGCACCGGATCAGCGATCGAGACCATCGCCCTGCATGTCGAGTCCGAGCGTGGCGCGATGTTCGTGCGCGAGGCCGACCACGCCTACAACCTGGGGCCCGCCTCGGAGCGCCCCTACCTCGACCACGACAAGCTGGCCGCCGCGCTGACCGCGACCAAGGCCGACGCCGCCTGGGTGGGCTGGGGTTTCGTCGCCGAGGACCCGGCCTTCGCCGAACTCTGCGGACGCATCGGGGTCACCTTCGTCGGCCCCTCCGCCGAGGCGATGCGCCGTCTCGGCGACAAGATCGGCGCGAAACTGCTGGCCGAGCAGTCCGGCGTCCCGGTGGCCGCCTGGAGCAACGGCGAGGTCGCCACCCTGGATGACGCCCTCGGCCACGCCGCCCGCATGGGCTACCCGCTGATGGTCAAGGCCGCCGCCGGCGGTGGCGGCCGCGGCATCCGGGTGGTGACCAGCGACGCCGAGCTGACCGCGGTCTTCGACCGGGTGCGTGAGGAGGCCCGGCGCGCGTTCGGCAGCGACGTCGTCTTCCTGGAGCGGCTGATCACCGGCGCCCGGCACGTCGAGGTGCAGCTGATCGCCGACGGCAAGGGCGGGGTCTGGCCGCTCGGCGTGCGGGACTG
>DAIOVT010000033.1:0-16496 GCA_036758885.1 Kineosporiaceae bacterium | reverse complement strand
CGTTGGTGAGTGCCTCGGTCAGCGCGAAGTACATCGCCAGTTCGATCTGCGGCAGCGCCCGGCGTGGGCTGACGACCAGTTCGACCGGGACGGCGAGGCGTCCGGCGACCTCGCCGAGCGCGCCGGAGAGCCCCGCCTGCACCAGCATCGGCGGATGCACCCCGCTCGCCACCTGCCGCACCCGGTCGATGATGTTCTGGATCCGGGCCTGCAACTCGAGCACCTGCTGGTCGCTGTCATCGACGGACGGCGCGGACCGCAGCCGGCTCAGGTCAAGGGTCAGGGCGAGCAGTTCCTGCTGCACGCCGTCGTGCAGATCGCGGGCGACCTGGCGGCGTCCCAGATCCTCGGCCTCGAGTACCCGGGCCTGCGCCTCGCGGTTCTTCGCCTGGTTGTCCAGGCCGGATCTGATGTCCAGCAGGGTGGGCCGGATCGCGTTGATCGCGGCGCCGATCAGGTCGCCGCGAACGAGTCTGTCGGCCCGCACCCTGACCACCGCCAACGGCCGGCCGGCCCGGTCGGCGATGACGTGATCCCGCGCGGCGGCGGACGGGCCGGCCCCGCCGGCCTGCTCGGGCCTGCCGGCCTCGTCGGCGGTCAGCAGCCGCTGGTCACCGTCGACGAACCGGGCGAGCGACGGCAGCCACAGCAACACCCTCAGGTCCGTCCCCAGAACCCGGCGCAGCGAGCCCTCGACCGCGGCCAACTGCGGTCTGCTGCACTCCCGCACCACCCGGTTGACCAGGTTCATCTCTCGCCAGCGACGCACCGCCTGCTCGGTGAACAAGGTGATCGGCACGCTCGTCGCCAGGGTCGCCTGGGCCAGATGCGCTCGCACACCCCGGTCGAGGGTGGTGCCGGGTGAGATGTATTTGACCTCGATCACCGCCGCGGCGACCGCCATTATCGCCGAGGCGAAGAAGAGCGGCGCCACTCGGGACCTTTCGTCCGGCGACACCCGCCGCAGATGCTCGAGTGCGGCGCCGACAAAGCTCAGTCCGAGGATGAGGTAGCTGCAATTGACCGCAATCTGATAACCGTGAGTGACACCTTCTGACGGTTCGAATCTCTGCGGCCAGACGACGTCGGACGAATACCCGTAGGTCATGGGCGGCAGAAGCAGGTAGTTGAGCACCTGCGGCACGGTCAGGGTCAGCGCCGCCTGAAAGACCCAGAACCGCTGTGCCGCACTGCCGTACCGGTCGTGACCGAAGAGCAGAACCCCACTGCCCAGGGCGAGCAGGAACCACCCGTGCAACATGTTGCCGGCCAGCGGGCCGAGGCCCGAGTCCCGGGTCTCCACCCACGACACCGCCTGGATCATCGCGGCGACCATGAACAGCGCGCCCATTCGCCGTCCGGTTCCGTTGCGCACATATGTTCCGCCGAGAAAGGCCAGAACACCGCAAACAATTGTCGCCACGGCACCCAACGCCGGATTCCGCAGCCAGTACAGCCAACCGCCGGCCAAGGCGAGAACCATCACCAGCGCCGCCCATCGGGCAGGCAGGAAGCGTCCGCCGGAGAACACGATCCGGCCCACGGCAGGCCACATTCCCGGGGACATACTCAAGATCGTCCCGACCGATGGTCCGGAATGTCCATATTCTGCGTTCATGCAGAATATGGACATCACCCCACCCCGCCGTGATCATGCAGAACTGCGCACCCCGCCCCGCGTGCAGTTCTGCATGATCACGAGGGTGGGGCCGGGCAGTTCTGCATGATCACGGGGTCAGGCTCGCGAACTGCCCAATCGGGCGAGGGCGAGCACGAACACGGTGGAGGCGAACCAGCCCAGGATCGTGGTGATGCTCAGCCACCACTCCAGTGCGGTGCCCTCGTCATCGGTGCTCGGGTACCAGGCTGCTCGCTGGTTGAGATCGATGATCGGGACGACGGTGTCGAGGGCGTACAGGGTCGGATTGAAACACCGGACGGCGCCGTGCCCGCAGTTGGCGACCCGTTGCGCCGCAGTCAGTTCGGAGAGATCGACACCGGCCGGTTGTTCGTCGGCAGGTGCCGGGCCGGAGGTCGTGTAGACCAGCCCCGCCTCGCTGGCGGCGCGCATCGCGCCGGGCCCGGGCAACACGGTCAGGCTGAACACCACCGCGAGCACCAGCGCCGCCATGAACCAGGCCATCCGCTGAGGCCGGTGCCCGTAGCCGACACAGAGGTCGATCACCCTGTCCGCGAAGCGATTCCACCATCGATCGAGCCGGCCCACCCGGTATCGGCGCAACGATCGGCGGAACCCGATCAGCATGTCCTCGCTACCGCGGAAGTCCCCGTTCTCACGTAGCACCCGGGAGGCCTGCTCCCACGGCCCCGGGTCGATGCAGCCGGTGTCGTACAGCCAGGCCACCCGGCTCGGTGCGTCCCAGACCGCCGGCGACCAGTTCTGCGCCTCGCCGAGCTGCACCGGGGCGAACCGCTGATACCGGAACCCGTCGAGATGGGTCTGCTCGGGCCAGTCCGCCGTCGGCCGGTCGGCGAGGTAACTCGTTGTCGCGTCGGTGAAGTCCACCGCTCCGGTGATCACCGACCAGCCCAGGTCGGTGCCCGAGGAGATCGTCGCCGAGGTGGCGTCCACGGCACAGCCGCGGGGGTTCGGCTCCTGCACCACGCGCCCGGGCTCGGGCGGCGTCCAGGCCAGCGCCGCGTCGTCCGCCGCGAGCCGCCCGCCGATCGAGACCCGGTCCAGCACCAGCACGCCGATCGAGCGAAACCCGTTGCGCAGCGCCACGTTTCCACCGATCTGCGCCTGCCGCAGGCTGATCGAGCGGTCACCGGGATGTACGATCTGAGCGCCGTGGGCGTCGAGCCCGCTGGTGATCCGGGCGGCCCGCAGGTTGATACTGCCGCCGTAGATCTCCATGCGGCGCATCCACAAGTCGCCGCCGATCCGCATGCCCACGGCGCGGATCGCCCGCCCGTTCGAGGGGCGCGTGATGCGGGTGTCGGCGAGGCTGATCGCGCCGCCCGCGACCGCTCCGGAAAGATCCATCGAGCCCTCGATCGTGGCGCGTTCGACATCGAACTGACCGCCGATCTTGCCCTGGCTGAGGTCGAGCGCCAGTTCACCGGCGTTGCGCAGCTGGATGCCGGTGAGCGAGGCACCGGCGCGCAGTTCCGCGCCGTGCAGGTAGATGCCGCCGTGCACGTGCGTGTCGCCCTCGACCGCCGCCCAGCCGTGCACCACCAGCCCCTGCGCCACCAGGACGGCGTGTTCCATCGTGTCGGAACTGGCGTAGGAACTGTTCTTCGCGCCGTCCGAGGGGGCGGCCAGATCGGCGTTGCGGATCAACAGCCGGCCACCGATCACGCTGCGGCCGGCCTCGATGCGTCCGCGAACCAGCAGTCTGCTGCCGTCGGCGGCGTCGTTGATCAGGAAGACGCTGCCACCGATCTCGCAGGAGGCGATGTCGAGCGCCCGCCCGTCCCGGGGCACCAGGGTGGCGCCGGTCAGGTCGAGCGATCCGCCGATGTGCATGCCGAGCAGGCGCACCTCGGCGTTGGCCCGAAACCCCAGGATGAACCGCACGTCGCCGGTCACCAGGGTGCGGTCGGCCTGGATCGCCCGGTCCGCCGTGGTGTCGAAAACCGTTCGGACGGCGAGGATCCGGCCACCGATCTGAGCCTCGGTCAGCCACACGGCGGCGGTGCGGGAGAAGTCGCTGGAGCGCCGGTGCGCCTCGCTGACCCGGGTGCCGGAGAGCACCAGATCGCGGTCCAGCCGCAACCCGCTGGCGCGCAGGCCGGCCAGTTCGCTGGACCAGCCGTCGTCCCCCTTGGCGATCACCAGCTCGTGCAGTCGCGCGCCTTCGAGCCGGGGTGCCTTCTCGGTGACGCAGTCGACCAGCCGCAACGGCTGCCGGAAGTCGATGGCGCGCAGATCGAGCACGCCACGCAACCTGGCCCGCAGCAACCTGATTCCGGTGGCCTCGGGCTTGCCGACCAGGTGCAGCGCGGCCTCGCGAAGGTGCTCGGCCCTGATCTCGTGACGGCCGCGGCCACTGCGGGCGTCCAGCACGTGACCACCGAACGAGGCCTCGAGGAGTTGTTCGACGGCATCGCGCCTCGGGTCGAACGCGATCGTCCCCGCCACCTGCGGACCTCCCCGGGCAACCACCCTGACGCCGGTCGACATGCACCGAAATGCCTGGCCGAGGGTACCGCCCTCCCCGCGGTCGCGCCGAAGGGCACCGACCCGAGGGCCGGAGCATGCGGTTCTGCATGATCACGCCGGGGGTGGCGTGCAGTTCTGCATGATCACGGCCGCATGATCACGGCTGGTAGCCCTCGACCTTGAGCAGCGGCGAGATCAGATCCATGTCGGACTTGCCGTTCGGCCGGTTCCAGGAGGCCACCAGGGGCTCGACGTCGCTGTCCTTCACGGTGTTTCCGTCGGCGTAGAGAATCGGCTTCTCGCCACCGACCCAGTCGCCGACGTACATGCCGTACTTCTGCAGCGCGTCGAAGACCATGACACCGACCTCGGACAGCCCGGCCGGCTTGGCCACACCCTGAGGAATTCCGATCTTGGAACCCATCTTGATCGGCCCCGAGCCCGAACCGTTGTCCCACGCCGTGGCCGGCCATTCCCACGACTGACTGCTGCCACCCATCAGGGTCTCGTTGGTCAGCCCGACCACCAGGGCGTGGTCGATCTTGCCGGCCTTCAGATCGGCGCCGGTGATCAGACCCGCGGCCCAGGAGAAGTTCGACGCGCGGACGCCGTCGTTGTTGCCCTTGGTACCGGCACCGGCATCGGCACAGGCATTGCCCTTCGCCCAGGCCTGATGCTGGCCGTTCAGCCCGGTGCTGGTGATCACCCGGTTCGCGGTGTCGATCTGCGAGAGCCAGACCTCGACGTAGTCGCAGGTCGCCTCGTCGATCACGACCACGATGCGGTCGCTGTCCTTACCCATCGACAGGTCGGCGGGGGCGCGCATGGTGAAGGTCTCTGCCGGACGATTGCGGTTGAACGTGGGCGCGACATAGTCAGCCATCTTGAAAGTCCACAGCGGATCCGACTGCTTTCCGCGAACCACATAGACGGATTCTGAATTCACCCACCAACCGCGATCGGCACCACTCTTTTCTTTCTGCAGCACACCGGCTTCGTACCAACGTGAATTCGACGCCGTCGCGGTGTTCCACGGTGAATCCTGCGCGAACAACCTGGCCATGTTCAGCTGGCCCACCTTGCTCTGCGAATTCGCCTGGCCGGCGGATCCGGCCTGGGCCCGGGCACCGGCCGCGACGCTGCTCCCTGATCTCGACGGGGCGCCGTCCTCGGCCGACGCCGCGGCACTCGGGGCGGCCGGTCCGGAGCTCGCCGAGCTCGAGGGGCCGGCCGCCTCCGAGGTCTGGGTGCTCGAGGCGACGGTGTCGCCGTCCGCGGACGTGCTCGGGGACGCGGCACCGGCGGCCGGCCCCGCCTGGGGAGCGGCACCGGCGAGGGACTCACCGGCAGCGGTCATCTCGGTGTTCTGCCGCTCCGAGACCGTCGTGTTGACGGCCAGGATCAGGGCGATGAGGGCGGCCGGGGCACCGACGCCGAGCACCAGCTTGCGGGTGCGCCCGGAGAAGGCGGACGACGAACGACTCCGGTCCCGACGACTGGCGACCGGACCGTCCGCCTGCGGCCGTGGTTCGGCCCCGCCCCTCGGACGTCGAACAGCTACCCGCGATGTCTCCTGGTTGTGCCTACCCATGCCGTCCAACCTAAACAGGGAATGGGAGTGCTTTCGACGCAGGAGCGCATAGCCCCAGGTGGTTAACAGAACATTGCTCTGCCCTTAGGAGAGGCATATCTGCAAGATCACGAACGACTGCCGGGTGCGTTTTGCAGCATGTTTCTGTGACCAATTACCCGGCATTGTCCGATGAATCATCGCTATTCCGCTCAGAGGATGTAGAGCATCTCCTGGTAGGTCGGCAGCGGCCACAGGTCGTCGGCCACCATGCTCTCCAGGGCGTCGGCCGCACCGCGCACCTTCAGCATCGCCGGCACCAGTTCGCCGCAGGCGTAGGTGGCCTCGTCGTAGGAGGTCTCGGCGTGGTGCATCTTGTCGATCGCCGAGTCGAGGCCGGCGATCGCGCTGGTCAGCTCGCCGATGGTGTCGGTCAGCGTCTGCAACGGGACGCTGTCGAAGTCGACGCCGAGACCCTTGAGGTTCGTCGCGGCGCCGGCCAGCTCGCCCTGGTAGCGCAGCGCCGCGGGAAGGATCTTGGTCTTGGCGACCTCGACGGTCTCCTTGGCCTCGACCGCGACGCTGAGCACGTACTGCTCGAGGTAGACCTCGTAGCGGCTGGCCAGCTCGCGCGGGCTGAGCACCCCGAACCGGTCCATCACCTCGATCACCGCGGGGTCGGCGAGCTGCGGCAGGGCGTCCACCGTCGTCCTCAGATTCGGCAGGCCGCGGGCGGCCGCCTCCTCCTGCCAGGCGTCGGAGTAGCCGTCGCCGTTGAACACGACCGCACCGTGGTCGGTGATGATCTTCTGCAGCACCGTCTGGACGGCGGCGTTGAACTCCAGCCCGTCACCGAGGCCGACCTCGATCTGGTCGGCGACGTACTCGAGCGAGTCGGCCATGATCGTGTTGATCGCCACCATCGGACCGGAGATCGACTGCGACGAACCCGGGGCGCGGAACTCGAACCGGTTGCCGGTGAAGGCGAACGGGCTGGTGCGGTTGCGGTCGCCCGGGTCGGCCTTGAACGGCGGCAGGGTGTCCACCCCGACGTTGAGGATGCCCGGCTGCTTCGAGCCGGTGATCGTGCCCTTGGCGATCTGGTCGAAGACGTCGGCCAGCTGCTCGCCGAGGAAGATCGAGATGATCGCCGGCGGCGCCTCGTTGGCACCGAGGCGATGGTCGTTGCTCGCCGAGGCCACCACCGAGCGAAGCAGACCGCCGTACAGGTGGACGGCGCGGATGATCGCCGCGCAGAAGACCAGGAACTGGGCGTTCTCATGCGGGGTGTCACCGGGATTGAGCAGGTTGCCCTGGGCGTTGTTGCCGATCGAGAAGTTGACGTGCTTGCCCGAGCCGTTGACGCCGGCAAAAGGCTTCTCGTGCAACAGACATGTCATGCCGTAGCGCTCGGCCACCCGCTGCAGCGTGGTCATCATCAGCTGCTGGTGGTCGTGGGCGAGGTTCGCCTTCTCGAACAGCGGCGCGATCTCGAACTGCCCGGGAGCGACCTCGTTGTGCCTGGTCTTGGCGAGGATGCCCTGCTTGAACAGCTCGCGGTCGACCTCGATCATGTATGCCAGCACGCGCTCGGGGATGGCCCCGAAGTAGTGGTCGTCGAACTCCTGCCCCTTCGACGGTTTGGCGCCGAACAGGGTGCGTCCGGCGGCCATCAGGTCGGGCCGGGAGAAGTAGAAGTGCCGGTCGATGAGGAAGTACTCCTGCTCGGCGCCGGCGTAGGAGACCACCGTGTCGATGTCGTTGTGCCCGAACAGTTTCAGCACCCGCTCGGCCTGCTTGCTCATCGCCTGCTGGGAACGCAGCAACGGGGTCTTCTTGTCCAGCGCCTCGCCGGTCCAGGAGATGAAGACCGTCGGGATGCACAGCGTGTTCCCGTTCGGATTCTCCAGGATGTAGGCCGGGCTGGTGACGTCCCAACCGGTGTAGCCGCGGGCCTCGAAGGTGCCGCGGATGCCGCCGTTGGGGAAGGACGATGCGTCCGGCTCACCCTGGATCAGCGTCTTTCCGGTGAACGTGGCGATCGATGCCCCGTCGCCGTCCGGCTCGAGGAACGAGTCGTGCTTCTCGGCGGTCAGACCGGTCAGCGGGTAGAAGACGTGCGCGTAGTGCGAGGCGCCGTTCTCGATCGCCCAGTCGCGCATCGCCGAAGCCACCGCGTCCGCGATCCCCGGGTCCAGCGGAGCCCCCCGGTCGATGGTCGCCATCACCGAGGTGTAGACCTGCTTGGGCAACCGCGACTTCATCGCGGCCGGTCCGAAGACGTTGCGGCCGAACAGGTTTCCCAGCGGCTCGGCGAACTCCTTGGACGGCGCCCGGTACGAGGTGACGGCTTCGACGGCTTGGCGGCGGGACTGGCTTCCACTCATGACGGATTGCTCCTAGTAAAGGGGCGTTCGGGTCTGGCCACGGACAACCGCAGCAGCAACGGCCACGGCTGCGCGACCCGAAAAACGCTACGAGCGGTTTGTGTCCGATATGCGTCCGAAATGTTTCACCGCACCACTGACCCCCCGCCCCGGGCGTGATCTAAGCGACGTCCCGAACCCGGTTCTCAGTGCTGTCGGACGGCGCCCACCCGTGCAGTTCTGCAGGATCACGGCGGGGTTGGGGGTGCGGCGGGGCGCGGCCCCACCAGGCCGTGATCATGCAGAACTGCACGAGCCGGCCCGACACCCGCGGGACACCTGCTGGCATGGGCGGCAGGGGCAGGTCATGCTGAGACGTGCCCAAGCCCCTGCTGCTCGCCGTCGATGGCAACGGCATGCTGCACCGGGCGTTCCACGCCTGGGGCGAGGGCGGGGAGACCGATCGCGAGGGACGGCCGATCTGGGCGTTGCTGGGGTTGCTGGTGTCGATCTCGGCGGCGGCTGCTCGGCTGCGACCGGACGCGGTGTTGGTCGGCTTCGACTGCGAGAGCGAGTCGTTGCGGCGCGATGACTATCCGCTCTACAAGGCGCAGCGTCCGGAGAAGCCTGCCGAACTGCGTTGCCAACTCCTGGACGCACCCGCCCTGCTGACCGCGGCCGGCATCCCGGTGGTGCAGTCGCGTGGTCACGAGGCCGACGACGTGCTCGCCTCGGCGGCCGCGACCTGCCGCGGCGCGGGCTGGCGCGCCGTCCTGATGACCAGCGACCGCGACTCCTTCGCCCTGCTCGACCAGGACGTCTCGGTGTTGCGCGTGATGGACGGCGGCCTGACCGACTCGCCGCTGCTCGGCCCCGACGACCTGGTGCGGCTGTACGACGTGCGGCCCGACCAGTACCACGACCTGGCGGCGCTGCGCGGGGACCCCTCGGACAACCTGCCCGGGGTTCCGGGGGTCGGCACCCGTACCGCCGCGCGACTGTTGCACCGGTTCGGCTCGATGGCCGGCCTGTTCGCCGCCGTCGACCAAGCCACCGACCAAGCCACCGACCAAGCCACCGACCAGGGCCAACCCGGCGGCCAGCCCGACCAGCCCGGCCGCCCCGACCAGCTCGGCGCGCTGCTGCCCGAGACCGCCCGGACGCATCTGGCCTCCGCAGCGGGACGGGCCGCCGTCCGGCGCACCCGCGAGATCATGCGCCTGCACGCCGACCTGCCGCTTCCGGACCCCGAGAGCCTGCGACTGCCGCTGGACGGCGCCCGGTTGCGGACGGCGCTGCGCCGCCGCGACATCAGGCTGAACAGGTCGCTGTGGGCACTGATCGGCGAGGCCCCGCCGCCGTGGGAACCGAACGGGTTCGACAAGGCGCCGTCGGCGCTGCCGCGGGTGGAGGCTCCGCCGTGGGCGCTGAGTCAGTGGTATCGGCCGGACCTGTCGATCGAGCGAACCACACGGGAACGAGCACGAACCACACAGGAACGAGAACGATCAGTGACGGATCCGGTGCAACTGGTCGAACTCCCGACAGAATCGGTCGAACTACCGGTCCCGCCCGAGCCGATCCGCGGAGGACAGTTCTCGCTGTTCTAAGGATTTTCAGCTTCCTCCAAGCATTCTTACTCTAACGTGAGGGAAGATTTACCGGAGGGTTGGGACCACGTGCCCACGGCATCCCCGTCGATCCCGACCTGGCACCGCTCGACCGCGTACAACGCGATTCGTATCCGCCCGTACCGACAAACTGCAGTGGCGCCGGACGACTGGGCTTGGGGGGCTCGTCGCGGCGCTCGCTGAGCTACTGGAGATCCAGTGTCGCGCTCAACACGCCGACTGGGTGAGACCGACCCGACCCAGCCACTCCACGTGACCACCGACGCGTCAACCCAGCCACTCGAAGGAACCGGCATGACCGGAGGACCTTCCCAGGAGAGCGACTCCTACGCCTCCGGCCGCCGCTCCACCCGGCGGGACGGCGGCGGCGGCGGTGGTGGCGGCCGTGGCACCGGGGGCGGCAATGCCCAGCCCCGCCGCGGGGCATCGCGGCGGGCACTGATCACCGGCCTGGGCGGCACCGCGCTGCTGGGCCTGGGCGGCTGGTACCTGGCCTCCCGCGACCGGGGCACCGAGCCGGCGGCCACGCCGTCCGCATCGACCGAGCCCTCGGCCGCGGCCGAGCCGAGCGCGACGTTCAACGGGCCGACGATGGGCGGCTGGTACGCCGGCGCCTCCGGGATCGGGGTGGCCGACGGCAAGTTCGCCAGGTGGCTCGGCCAGCCGGTGACCATCGCGGCCACCTGGGCGGACCAGGACGACTCCGCCCAGCGCAAGATGACCGCGCTCACCCGTGAGTACCGCGACTGGGACCAGGCGATCGACCTCGCCGTCGGCGGCACCGTGCTCGAGAGCGACGAGAACTACGCCGAGGCGGCCAAGGGCGCCTACGACGACCGCTGGCGGTCGGCGGCACAGGTGATCGCGGCCCGTCGCGGCAACCTGCAGGCGCCCACCTTCGTGCGCTGCTTCCACGAGATGAACGGCGACTGGTACAAGAACTGGGAGCTCAAGCCCGACAACATCGAGGCCTACAAGGCGTCGCACATCAGATACGCGAAGATCCTGCGCGAGGCGATGCCGAAGGTCTACATCACCTGGTCGCCGAACTTCCGTGACCACTCGGGCATCCCGATCGAGCAGTGGTACCCGGGCGACGAGTGGGTCGACGTGGTCGCCCCCGACTACTACGACGACGCCGACACCGATGCCCGGTACAGCGTCAGCGCCTGGAACGCCGAGGCCGACGACGTCGACAAGGTCGGCAACCCGCTCGGTGTCGAGGCCTGGCGCCGCTTCGCCGAGAAGCACGGCAAACCGCTGGGTTTCCCCGAGATGGGCCTCAAGCCCGACTTCGGCAGCGACCACCCGGAATGGATCAAGGCCTTCAACGCCTGGCTGAACCAGCACCCGAACACCGCGACCTGGGAGTTGGGCACCCCGATCCCGGCCGAGGCCGCGGGCAAGGTGCTCTACTCGTGCTACTTCAACGTCGACCACGGCGGTGACAACGGGTTCACCATCTACGGCACCGGCGCAAACCCGAACTCCGCCAAGATGTTCCGCTCGCTGCGCTGGGGCCGCTCCGCCTGAGCCGGGCAGCCGGTTCACACAGCGGGCACACAGCCGGAGTTCAGCCGGCGGTCAAGCTCGCTGTGCTAGAAGGAAGACATGTCGGTCTCGCACCGAGCCACCCAGCCGCTGGGTGTGTTGCTCACGGTGTTCGCACTCGCCCTGGTGCCCTGGACCATCCACCTGGCGAACACCCTGCCCGCGCGCCAGCTCAGCCCGCACTACCGGGCCGCCTGGGTCGGCTTCGACATCGCCCTGCTGCTGATGCTGGCCTGGACCGGTCTGGCCGCCTACCGCGGCTCGCCCCGGCTGAGCACCGCCGCCTCGGCCGCCGGCACGTTGATGCTGGTCGACGCCTGGTTCGACGTGACCACCTCGGCGAGCCGCGCGGACGCCAGGCTCGCGCTCGTCACCGCGCTGATGGTCGAGGTGCCGCTCGCGGTGGTCTGCTTCTGGCTGAGCCGCCGTCCGTCGCGCGCACCCTGATCGCGGCCTGATCACGGCCTGATCGCGGCCCGGAGAAGAGCCGGACGCCGCCGGGCCATTGACACGGCTGCGCTGTTCGGATCGTCTGATTCAGGTCGCTGATCCAGGTCGGTTCGGAGGTGGGTCGATGACGCAGCGGACAACGGCACGCTGGTTCGAGGACGGACAGGTCTCGGTCGTGGACGTCGACCGGGTCGGCGAGCTGCTCGCCCGACCGGACGGCTGGCTCTGGCTGGACGTTCCGGTGATCGAGGAGAAGACCGAACTGCTTCTGCTGCAACAGTTCCGGATCCATCCGCGAGCCGTGATGAACTGCATGGAACGCAACCACCTGGCCCGCACCCACGTCTATCCCGAGCACACCCTGCTGATCACCCACTCCCCCGAGCCCGCCGAGACCGGGCACGTGCACTACCTGGAGCTCGACCAGATCGTCGGTGAGCGGTTCCTGATCACCACGCACGGACCGACCAACCCCGCGGTGCCGTTGGCGACCACCCTGCGGGAGACCGAGCAGGTCGCCGTCCGGGTGATGAACGGACGCCTCCGGCCGAGCGGTCCGACGGCGCTCTCGCACGCGATCTCGACCGTGATGGTGCGCACCCAGGAGCTGCAGGTCGCCGAACTGGCCAAGGAGGTCGGCGATCTCGAGCGCGCGGTGATGAGTTCGCAGCGGGTCGATCCGCAGGGCTTCCTCGAGGAGCTCTACAGCGTTCGGCACCAGTTGCTCACCGTGCGAACCCTTGCGGCACAAGGGGAACAGGTGGTCGGCCGGCTGCTGCGGCTCAGCGACGGCGCGGCCAAACCCGACCGGGAACGGCTCAAGGACCTGATCGACCAGTACCGCCGAGTGCACCATGTCGGCGACAGCCAGCTCGGCTTCCTGGAAGGGGTCACCGAGCACTACCGGGCGCGCACCGACACCAAGATGGCGGTCGCCGCCGAACGTCTCGCCGTGATCGCCGCGCTCACCCTGCCGGTCACCGCGATCTCGTCGGTGCTCGGCATGAACGTGATCGTCAACGACTCCACCCGCTGGGGGGAACTGCTGATCCTGCTCGCCCTGATGACCGCGATGTCGCTCTGGCTGCTGCGCTGGGCCCGGCGGCAGGGCTGGTGGTGAGGCGGGTCCGCACCGGCCGGGATCTGCTCCGGAGCTAGTCCGGGTCCCGGCGGAACACCAGCACAGCGACCCGGCAGCCGAGCACCACCGCGAACAGCAGCAGCAGCATTCCGCAGAAGGTGCTCAGCGGCACCACGTCGGTCATCATCGGGCCGCGGCCGGCCAGGGCGAGCGCGGTGCCGGCCAGCGCGGTGGTGGCGGCGAGCACCGAGAGCACCAGCTGCTGCACCAGCCCGGTGAGGAACTTCCGCTCGCCGGCGCCCTGCAGCGCCCGCACCGTCACCGTGAAGCGGCCCTGTTCGACGTCCTCGATGATCGAGGAGACCTGCCGCGGCAACCGCTGCAGCATCGGCAGCAGACCGACCAGCTGGTCCTCGACCGCCGACCGGACGCCGCCCGGGCCGAGGTCGCGGCTGAGCAACGCCGAGCCGCGCTCGCGGGCCACGGCGACCATGTCGAGATCGGGTGAGAGCAGTTTCAGGGTGCCGTCCAATGCGCCCAGGCAGCGGAACGAGGCAGCGATGGACGGCGGCACCCGCAGCCCGTGCCGAAGCACCAGCCGCATCAGATCGACCACCAGCGACTCGACGTCCCCGCCGGCGCTGTGCCGCATGATCAGTTGTCCCAGTTCACGTTCCAGGGTGCGGGCATCGAGCACCGCCGGTGCGTCCAGCAGGTCGATCAGCGCCTGCGCCGAGGCCACCGCGTCCTGCCGGTCGACCGCGAGCAGCAGCAGCCCGAGCGAGGTACGCGAGCCTCGGTCGAGGCGTCCGACCGAGCCGAAGTCGAGCAGTGTCACACTGTCGGACGCCTCGTCGTAGAGGATGTTGCCGGCGTGCAGATCGGCGTGGAACACCCCGTTGTCGAGCACCTGTTCCAACACCGAGTCGAGCAGCTGACGGGCGAGTTCGCGGCGCCGCTGCGGGCTGACCCGGCTCAGATCGGCCTTCGACAGCGGCACCCCGGCCGCGGCGTCCATGATCAGCACCCGCTGGGTGGCCCGGTGCACCGTCGGCACCTGCACCAGCGTGGTTGCCGCGGCGATCGCGGCCATGTTGCGGGCCTCGACCCGGTAGTCGAGCTCCTCCTCGATGGACGCCGCGAACCCGGCCGCCAGATCGGCCACACCGAGCCGGCGGGCCCAGGGCAGCGAACGGTCCAGACGGGCCGCCAGCCGCAACACGATGTCGAGGTCGGCGGTGGCCTGGGCGCGGGCGTCCGCGCGCTGCACCTTGACCACCACCGGGCGGCCGTCGTGCAGCCGGGCCCGGTGCACCTGCCCCACCGACGCGGCCGCCAGCGGGGTCTGGTCGATGTCCTCGAAGACCGCGTTCAGCTCGTCGCCGAGCTCCTGCCACAAGGTCTCCTGGACGACGGACCACGGCTGCGCCGGAACGTCCGCGTGCAGCCGGGAGAGCTCGGCGGCATACGCCGGACCGATCAGATCCGTTCTGGTGGAGAGCATCTGGCCGAACTTGACGAAGGTGACCCCGCCGTCGCTGAGCGCCTCGGAGAGATGCCTGGCGGTCGCCGAGTCCGGCTGACCCGCCATCGTGGACGGCGCCCGCTGCGCCGTGACCTGGGCGCCGCGCCGGGTGAGATAGCGGCCCAGGCCGTGCCGCGCCGCGATCCGGACGATCTGGGTGTACCGGCGCGAACGCCGCATCCGTGAGGGAAGACCGCGGAGCAGTTCGCCCGGGCCGGGCAGGCTGCCGGTGGGCACCAGCGCCTCGAGGATCACCAGCAGACCGACCTGCAGCGCCACCACCCAGGCGATGACCAGCACCACGATCAGCAGGGTCGCCAGGCTGGGGCGGCCGTCCGCCGGCCGGATCCCGAGGCGTTCGCTCGACCAGGTGAGCAGCGGCGAGGTGCCGGCGTTGACCAGCAGGGCCAGCAGCAGCGTGCGCGGCCATCCGACCGGAACCCCGAGCAGCCGCCGGGCGACCGCCGCGATCACCACCGCGTTGAGCAACCCACTGAGCACCAGCCCCACAGCGTCCACAGGGGAATCTAACCCTGACCGCCCGGGGCGGGTCCGCCGTCCCCGATCAGTGGATCGAATCGATCGGTCGACCCGGCATCACCCGCACGTCATCCGGACGTCATCCGGACCGAAACCTGAAACCGGTTTGCAGCCGCACGGAAAGCGGGGGCAGGTTTGCTGTCAGCGTGAACACGTTTGACGTCTTGGCACCACCGCCCTGCCCGCCCCCAGGAGGCACCCGATGACCGAACCAGCCGTCCACGCCGAGGGTCTGGTGAAACAGTTCGGCGACTTCCGCGCCGTCGACGGGGTCGACCTGCACGTGGCGACCGGTGGGGTGTTCGCCGTCCTCGGACCCAACGGGGCGGGCAAGACCACCACGATCCGGATGCTGGCCACGCTGCTGCGCATCGACGGCGGCCGCGCCGAGATCTTCGGTGTGGACGTCGCCCGCGAACCGCACCGGGTTCGCCAGCTGGTCGGCCTGACCGGGCAGTACGCCTCGATCGACGAGAAGCTGACCGGCCGGGAGAACCTCGAGCTCTTCGCCGGGCTGCACGGCCAGCGCCGGGCCGCGGCCCGGGCGACCGCGATCGACCTGCTCGAGCGGTTCGACCTCACCGAGGCCGGCGACCGGGTGCTGTCGAAGTTCTCCGGCGGTATGCGTCGCCGGCTCGACCTGGCCGCGAGCCTGATCTCCCGGCCGCCGCTGATCTTCCTCGACGAGCCGACCACCGGGCTCGACCCGCGCACCCGCGGCCAGATGTGGGACACCATCCGCGATCTGGTCGCCCAGGGCTCGACGATCCTGCTGACCACCCAGTACCTCGACGAGGCCGACCAGCTCGCCGACCGGATCGCCGTGATCGACCACGGCCGCAAGGTCGCCGAGGGCACGTCGGCCGAGCTCAAGCAGCAGATCGGCAACGCGACGCTGAGCATGCGCCCGGTGGACGACGCCCAGATCGAGGAGGTCGCCGTCGTCGTCGAGCGCACCCTGGCCCGGCCGGTCACCCGCTCGCCCGAGTCGCGGCGGATCAACGTGCCGCTCGATTCCGCGGACGACGCCGCCGACGCCCTGCTGGCGCTGCGCAGCGCCGGTCTGCACCTGGCCGACTTCTCGGTCGAGCGGCCCACGCTCGACGAGGTGTTCCTGGCCCTGACCGGAAATCCCCTGGACAGCGAGTCGGAGAACGCCGACTCCCCGATCGTGGAGGCATCCCGATGACCGCCTCGACCGCACTCGATCCCACCGCGCGCACGGTGGATCCGGCGGCGACCACCTCGTCGAACTCGCTGGCCGGCAGCTTCCGGCAGACCCTGCTGATGGCCGGCCGCGCACTGCGCAAGATGCGCCGCAACCCCGAGCAGTTCTTCGACGCCGCCATCCAGCCGCTGTTGTTCACCCCGATGTTCGGCTACATCTTCGGTGGCGCGATCTCGGGCAGCGTGGCGCAGTACCTGCCGCTGCTGATCCCCGGAATTCTCGTGCAGACCGGCCTGACCACCTGCATGGCAACGGGTGTCACGCTGCGCGACGACATGGAGAAGGGCGTCTTCGACCGGTTCCGGTCGCTGCCGATCTCCCGGGTGGCGCCGCTGGCCGGGCCGGCGATCGCCGACTCGCTGAGATACATCCTGGCCACGACGCTGACCATTCTGGTCGGAATGGCGATGGGCTACCGGCCCGGC
>DAIOVT010000032.1:13879-16764 GCA_036758885.1 Kineosporiaceae bacterium | reverse complement strand
GACGAAGGTGAGGATCGGGTGCCGCTCCTCGGGAGGCGTTGCGAGAGTGGACATCTCGCGAATCCCGGTGATGCCCATCTCCAGGGTCCGCGGGATCGGCGTGGCCGACATGGCGAGCACGTCGACGTTGGTGCGCATCGCCTTGAGCTTCTCCTTGTGCTCGACACCGAAGCGCTGCTCCTCGTCGATCACCACCAGGCCGAGGTCCTTGAACCGCACCCCCTCCCCCAGCAGCCGGTGGGTACCGATCACCACGTCGACGCTGCCGTCGGTCAGCCCCTCGAGCACCGCCTTCGCCTCGCCGTCCGTGGTGAACCGGGAGAGCCCCTTCACCACCACCGGGAAGTTGGCGTACCGCTCGGTGAAGGTCTCCAGGTGCTGCTGCACCAGCAGCGTGGTGGGCACCAGCATGGCGACCTGCTTGCCGTCCTGCACCGCCTTGAACGCCGCCCGCACCGCGATCTCGGTCTTGCCGTAGCCGACGTCGCCACTGATCAACCGGTCCATCGGGACCGGCTTGCGCATGTCCGCCTTGACCTCGTCGATGCAGGCAAGCTGGTCGGGGGTCTCGACATAGGCGAAGGCGTCCTCGAGTTCACGCTGCCAGGGTGTGTCCGGGCCGAAGGCGTAACCCTGGGTCGCCTGCCGGGCCGAGTACAGCCTGATCAGCTCGCCGGCGATCTGCTTGACCGCCTTGCGGGCCCGGCCCTTGGTCTTGGCCCAGTCGGCGCCGCCCATCTTGTTCAGCGCCGGCGCCTCGCCACCGGTGTATTTGGTGATCTGGTCGAGGGAGTCGCTCGGCACGAACAACCGGTCCCCCGGCTGACCACGTTTACCCGGCAGGTACTCGATCACCAGGTACTCGCGGGTGGCGCCGGCGACCGTGCGCTGGATCATCTCGACGTACTTGCCGACACCGTGCTGCTCGTGCACGACGAAGTCGCCCGGACGCAGCTGCAACGGGTCGATCATCTTCCGGCGCCGGCTCGGCAGGCGGCCCATGTCCCTTGTCGCGGAACGGTTTCCGGAAAGATCCTGCTCGGTGATCAGGGCGAGCTTTGTCTCCGCGAGCAGGAACCCGTGCTCGGCCGGCGAAGTGGTGACGCTGACCAGGGCCGGCTGCGGGCGCTCGTCCAGCGAGGGGGTCAGCCGGGCGGCGATCTCGGCCTCGCCGAGCACCTCGACCAGCCGCTTGGCCGGTCCGGCGCCCTGGGTGGTGAGCACCACCGCCCACTCGTCGCGGATCAGCGCGGCCAGATCGGTCAGCGCCCGGGGCACGTCGCCGCGGTAGCCGACCACCTCACGGGCGGGCAGCACGATCTGCTCCACCAGTTCAAGATCCCGCTCGTGATCATGCAGAACCGCCTCGGCGGCCGGCTCACCCGTGGCAGCGGACCCACCGGAGGCACCACCGGCGTCGGTCTCGTCGTCGCGGGTCAGCGCGGTCAGCGTCCACCACGGGGTGCCGGTCTCGATCGCGTAGCCGCGCAGGTGTGCGTAGGTGGCGTAGTTGCCGGTACCCAGGGCCGACAGGTCGACCGGCAGTTCGTTGCCGGCCGAGGCGTTCGCCCAGGACGCCGCGAGGAACTCCTCGCCGGTGGCGACCAGGTCGTGCGCGCGGCGGCGGACCCGCTCGGGGTCGAGCAGCACCACGTGGGTGTCCTCGCGGAGCAGGTCGAGCACCGGCACCAGCGCGTCCACCAGCACCGGGGCCAGCGACTCCATGCCCTCGACCGGGACCCCGGCGGCGATCTTGGCGAGCATGTCCGCGACGCCGGGCAGTTCCTCGACCAGCGCGGCCGCCCGCTCGCGGACCCTGGCGGTGAGCAGCACCTCACGGCAGGCGGGCGCCCACAGCCCGCCCTCGGCGACCTCGAGCGAGCGCTGGTCGGCCACCGAGAACCAGCGCACCTCCTCGACCTCGTCGCCGAAGAACTCGATCCGCACCGGGTGGTCCTGGGTGGGCGGGAAGACGTCGAGGATGCCACCGCGGACGGCGAACTCGCCGCGCCGCTCGACCAGGTCGCTGCGGGTGTAGGCGGCGTTCGCCAGCGCCTCGACCACCTCGTCGAGATCGGCGGTGTCACCCACCCGCAAGTGCACCGGTTCGAGGTCGCCGAGGCCGGCGACGACCGGCTGCAGCACCGCCCGGATCGGCGCGACCAGAACCTGGATCGGCCCGATCGTCGGGTCGTCGGAGTCGGGGTGGGCCAGTCGCCGGAACACGGCGATGCGCCGTCCGACGGTGTCCGAGCGGGGGCTGAGCCGTTCGTGCGGCAGGGTCTCCCAGGCCGGCAGTTCGGCGACCTGGTCGGGGGCGAGGTAACAGCGCAGCGCGGCAGCGACGTCCTCGCTCTCCCGGCCGGTCGCGGTGATCACCAGCAGCGGCCGGCCCGCACCCCGCGGAGCAGCGCCGGCCAGCGCGGCGAGCACGGCCGGACGGACTCCCGGCGCGGCGACGACGTCCAGCAGTTCGGTCTTGCCCTCGGTGGCGGTCTCGATCAGCCGGGTCAGTTCTGGTTCGTCGCGGACGGCGTCCAGCACCCCGGTCAAAGTCATACCTCTGTTCTAACGCCTCGGGCCGGATGCGTCCTAATGGGCGCCGCCGGTGGGCGGGCTCAGCCGGTTCGGATCAGCTGTTTCAGCAGCGGGAGCACGGCTCCGGTGTCCTTCGAGGCGAGACCACCGTTGTCGACAGGTCGATCGCACCCGGCGCGCACCGCGACGAACAGCGCCGGCCCGGAGTCGTAGCCGAAGGCGAGGTAATGGGCCTCACTGACCGCGCCGTCACAGAACCCCTGCGATGCCTGCACGGGCAACCGATTCAGCGCTGTCACCAGTGCTGTGAAGCGCTCCGGGTCGATGATCGTCGCCTCGATGTCGCC
>DAIOVT010000032.1:0-13869 GCA_036758885.1 Kineosporiaceae bacterium | reverse complement strand
ATCGAGCAGATCCGCAGGGACCTCGGTGTCCCGGGCACCATGGCCCTCTCCTGCCCCAGCCGCCCGGGCGAACCGAAGCACGGAGCTCCGGCCGGGGACGACCAATGCGGCCAGGTGCCGAGCCGGTACGCGGTACTGAACTGCCGGCCCGCCGGGGACGCCTCGAAGAGCCCGTTGCCGGTGCTGACACAGTCGTTCGGCTCTTCGGCCGCGCTGACCCAGACCACACCGGTGGGATAGGTCAGGGCGAGCAGATAGTCGGTCTGCCTCCCGCCGACCTCACTACAGGCGAAGGCCCTTCTCGGTGGCAGCATGCCGAGATCTTCGGGCAGGTTGACGAGCGAGCCAGTCAGCGTGCGCGAGCCGGTCAGCGCGTGCACGCGCCCCGAGTTGTCGTTGAAGTTGCCCGCATAGACGCACAGCAATGCTGACGTGGGCACGGCCTCGGGGATCAGCCTCTCCCCCAGACCCGCACCGGACGGCGGCACCGCCGGCACCCACGGGGTCTTGCCTCCGTAATCGGCCGGGCAGGTGGCCGTCGCAATACGTGTGGTGTCCGCGGGCAGTTGGGTCCGCGTCACGCCGGAATCGAGCAGGTGGCCGACCCCGAGCAGCCCGGCGAGCACCACCGCCGCGCCGCAGGCGACAAGGCCACGGCGGCGGCGCCGTCCGGCGATCACCCGGCTGCGTACCCGGGCGAGTCTGTCCGCGGGCTCGGGCAACCGCGGAGGCAGCTGCTTCAGCCGGCGGCCGATGTCGTCGCTCATGGCTGCTCCCTGCCCGATTGCTTGGTTGGCTTCGTGCCTGGACGCTCGCGATCGGACGCTTCGAGCGCCGCCCGCAGCGCCGCCAGACCCTTGGCGCACTGGCTCTTGACGGTGCCCAACGAGCAGCCCATCACCGCGGCGACCTGCTGCTCGGAAAGGTCCAGGTAGAAGCGCAGCACCACCGTCTGCCGGCGGCGCAACGGCAGCGTGCGCAGGGCCGCGAACAGCGCGACCCGGTCCTCGACGCTGCCATGGACGCCGGGCGCTGAACCTGATCCGGGTTCGGGCAGGTTCTCGGTCGGTACCTCGCCCCGCCAGCGTCGACGCCACCACGACGCCTGCAGGTTCACCATCACCCGGTAGAGATAGGCCTCGGGGCGGTCGTAGCGAATTCGCTGCCAGTGCGGCCAGGCCCGGGCCAGCGCACTCTGCAGCAGGTCTTCGGCGAGGTGGGCGTCGCCGGTGAGCATCCATGCGGTGCGCAGCAGCTGCGCCGAACGGTCCGCGACGAACTCGTCGAACCCCGCGGGCACGGCGTCCTTGCGCAGACGGCCGTCCGGCACCTCGCCGACGCCGGCCCGCACCGTCCGTGCTGACTCGCTCATGTCCCGATCAACCGGCCGGCCCCCTCAACAGGTTGCCTGCTGCACGAGGTCTCGCTGCTCAAGGTCATGGACGCGGACGCTTTTGTGTCCTGAGACGAACACAAAAGCGTCCGCGTCCAAGGACCGTCCCACAAGAGTGGTCATGGCATGGCGAGTTCGTCCTCGAGGTGGCCGCCGCGCACGGCGGCGAAGGCGAAACGGGCCTGCACGATCGCCAGCAGGGTGATGACGACCAGCGGAAGCGTCCAGGAACCGGTCAGCTCGTGCAGGGTGCCGAACAGGAACGGTCCGGCCGCGGCCATCAGGTAGCCACCGCACTGCACGAAGGCCGACAGCGCCGTGGTCGCCTGGGCGGTGCGGGTGTGCAGCGCGATCAGGGCCAGAGCGATCGGGAACGCCGCGGTGCCGATCCCGATCAGCACCGCACAGGCGAAGGCGACCCACACCCCGGGGGTGCCGGGGTGCACGTCGCGGGCGCCGACGGCCAGACCGGCGAAAGCGATCCCGTAGCAGGCGGCCAGCGCCACCACCACGTACTCCGGACGGCGCGGACGGTTCAGCAGCACCGACGAGAGCGCCGCCGGCACCAGGCCGACCACGATGATCGTCGCGTTCAGCACTGCTGCCCGGGCCGGGGTCATCCCCCGGTCGGTGAGGATCTCGGGAAGCCAGCCGAACACGATGTAGGCGATCATCGCCTGCACCCCGAAGTAGACGGCCAGGGTGGTTCCGATGCGGGTGCGCGCGATGCGTCCGGGCGAGACCGTGCCCGCCGCCGACGGCACGCCGCGCTGCGCCGGCACGGCCGGGACCCCGCGCCGTCCGAGCAACAGCCAGGCCAGCAACGCCAGCGCCGCGGCGATCGCCCAGACGCCGAGCCCGGCCCGCCAGGAACCCATCGCCTGCGCCACCGGCACGCTGAGCCCGGCCGAGGCGGCCCCGCCCAGGGTCAGCGTGGTGGTGTAGGTCGCGGTCAGCGCGCCGATGCGGTCGGGGAAGTACTGCCGGACGACGGCCGGGGTGACCACGTTGCCGATCGCCACCCCGGCCAGGGCGATCGCCGAGCCGAGGAACAGCAACCACAGCTGCGGACCGACCCGGATCAGCTGGCCGACGGTCAGCACGTTCAGAGCGACCAGCACGGTGGCGCGCACACCGATGCCCCGCACCAGCATCGGCGCGAACACCCCGAGCAGCGAGAAGGCGACCAGCGGCAGCGCCACCAGCAACCCGGTCAGGGTCAGCGAGATGCCGGTGTCGTCGCGCATCTGCGGCACCAGCGGACCCACCGCGTTCACCACCGGGCGCAGGTTGAACGCGAGCAGCACCAGGGCGGCCCCGGCGAACAGCCGGTTCGCCCGAGAGTCGGCCGAACTCGTGGACGGCGCGTCGGCGGTGCTCATGGGACCTCACGTTCTGCGGCAGGAGGGCAATGATCCTACGAATTCCTCCGGGCCCGTCGCAGCCGGATCACCGGGCGGAGCAACGCACCACGAGTCAGCGCGGCAGGTGGGTCGGCAGCGTCATCCGCGGCGCCACCCGGGGCCGGGCGATCCGCGCGAGTTCGAGCAGCCGTTGCACCCGGTAGCGCTGGCCGCGGTAGCACTCGATCACCTCGGCGCAGCCGGCGTCGTCCATGACCTGGCCGGTGAGCGCCCAGGAGACGTTGCGGGCGACGTGGAAGTCGCTCCACGAGAAGGCATCGGCGTCGCCGTGCGCCCGCTGCCGGATCTCCGCGGCGGTCCACACGCCCACACCCGGCACGGTGCGCAGCCGGGCGGCGATCTGCTCGCCGGCGTCCGGGCCCTCGATCTCGAGGGTCTGCTCGAGACGTCCGGCGACCCGGGCCGCGGCCAGCACCACCCGGCGCCGGGCCAGGTCGACACCGAGCTTGAGCCAGGCCCAGGACGGCACCGCCAGCGCCTGCTCCGGCGAGAGCGGCAGCCGCATACCGGCGGCGAAGGTGCCCCGGACGCCGGCCGGCCCGGGAGCCGGATCGCCGTACCGCAGCATCAGCGCACGCCAGGAGGCATGTGCCTCGCCACCGGTGACCCGTTGTTCGAGGGCCGCCGCGGTGAGCGCCTCGAAGACCGCCCGCGAGCGGGTGACCCGCCAGTGCGGGCGGCTGCGCCAGGCCCCGACCAGCTTGGGGTGCTCGGGCAGCGGTGAGAACGGGCCCGGGTCGTCGTGGTCGCCGAGCAGTTGCGGCACCCCGTCGAGCACCCATTCGGCCCCTTCGCCCCAGGCATGGGCGTGCACCTCGCCCGCCGCGGCGTCGGCCTGCAGCCGTAGCAGGGCGGGCCCGGTGGCGGCCCGGGTGGCCCGCCAGATCACGCCGTCCTCCTGCACCCGGTGGGCGGGATCGCCCGGGCCCCGCCGATGGCTGGAGAGCACCGCACCCAGCGGCACCGGGCGGCCCGGACGCCACACCCGGTGCTGCGGTGCGGCCGAGGAGTTCATGCGCTGCTCTCGTCGGCGCTCACACCCTCGGCCACCTTGCCCGGAATCGTGTGTGCCGGGCCGGCGAAGTAGGAGACGCCCGCGGCGATCAGATCGGTGGCGGTGAACAGCACCCGGGAGCAGAGCACGACGACCAGGGCGGCGCCACCGGCCACCACCGAGCCGAGCGCCGCGAGCAGCACCACCTCGCGGGGGCCGGCCCCGGCCGGAGCGACCACCACGATCATGCCGACCGCCCAGGCGAAGGCGTAGCCGCCGATGCCCAGGGCCAGGGTGCGGCCGTTCATCTCGCCGCCGACGGCACCGATCAGCAACCACAGCTGGGCGCCGGCGGCCAGCCAGGCGGCGATCGCCCACGCCGTCCCCCGGGCCATGCCGGCGGCGCTCGGACGGCGCTCGAGGGCCTGGCCGCCGACCGCGCCGATCACCCGGTCGAGCACCGGCCCGAGCACCCGGGGATGCATCGAGACCAGCAAGGGCACGACGGCGAGCAGCGTCCAGCCGTAGCCCGCGCCGGCGACCTGGGGCACGAACGGCAACGCGGCGATCACCACCACCAGCCCGGTGGTCAGCGAGAGCAACATGGTGACCGCGGTGGCGGCCGCCGTCCGGCGTCTGGGCACGCCATGATCACGAGCCAACTCGGCCTGCATCACCACCGGCCAGACGCTGCCCGGCACGTACTTGCCCATCTGGCCGACGAAGAACACGCGCGCCGCCACCCGCAGCGGCAGCACCGAGCCCAGGTCGGCCAGCAGGGTGCGCCAGAGCACGCCGGTCAGCGCGCTGTTCGCCAGGGTCGCCGCGACCGCGGCGATCAGCAGTCCCGGACGCATCTGCGCCAGCGCCGACCGAACCTCGGTCCACTCCCGGGCCAGGGCCCAGCCGGCCAGCGAGACCGCGAGCACGGCGAAGGCGATCCGTACCGGGTTCGACTGGGCCGCGGCGAGAATCCGGCGCAGCCAGCCGGGCAGCCCCGACCCTGCCGCCGGGGCAGCACCGCCGGAGGACGATTCGTCGGGCCGCACCACGACTCGAACGTACCTGCCCCGGCGAGCGGTGATGGCCAAAGCCCGGCCGACGAGGCGACCGACAACCGGTTGCCGCACGGGGGTGCCGCCGGGGCGAGCGGGTGCAACTAGGCTCGCCCGGGTGCGTGTTCTGGCCTTCGGCAGTTACGACGTGCGCTCGCATCCGCGGGTGGCCGTGCTGATCGAGGGACTGACGGCGCACGGTGCCGAGGTCCGCGAGGTCAACGTCCCGCTCGGCCTGGACACCGCCGCCCGGGTGGGCATGCTGCGACATCCGTGGCGGGTACCGAAGCTCGGGCTGCGCCTGGCGAAGGTCTGGACGACGCTCACCCGGCGGGCGCGAAGCCTGCGTCGCAGCGGTTGGCTGCCGGACGTCGTGCTGGTCGGTTACCTGGGCCACTTCGGCGTGCTGCTGGCCCGGCGGCTGTTCCCGGGCACCCCGATCGTGCTCGATCACCTGATCTTCGCCGCCGATACCGCGGCCGATCGCGGTGTCTCGGCGGGCATGGCCGGGCGGACGATCCAGGCCCTGCTGCGCCGGTTGGACGCCGCGGCGCTGGCCGCCGCCGATGTGATCGTGCTGGACACCGACGAGCACGCCGCCCTGCTCGCCGATCCGGGCACCGCCGCCGCACCTGAGGCGGCGGAGCGGGCCGTGGTGGTGCCGGTCGGTGCCCCACAGCGATGGTTCGCCGCCGGGGAGCTCGCTGCCCAGCCCGCGCAGGACGCTCAGGCTGGGCACGATTCGCCGGCGGTGGCCGCCCCGGCCGGGCTCTCGGTGGTGTTCTTCGGCCTGTTCACCCCGCTGCAGGGTGCCCCGGTGATCGGCGAGGCGCTCGGTCTGCTCACCGCCGGCGACGCCGTGACGGTGACCATGATCGGCACCGGCCAGGACCTGGCCGCCACCCGCTCGGCGGCGGGCGTGAACGCCGATGCGTCCTGGATCGCCTGGCGGGACTGGGTCGAACCCGAGGACCTGCCGCACCTGGTCGCCGGTCACGACGTCTGCCTGGGCATCTTCTCGACCACCGCCAAGGGGCTGCGGGTGGTGCCGAACAAGGTGTTCCAGGCCGCCGCCGCCGGATGTGTCGTGCTCACCGGCGACACCGCCCCGCAGCGCCGCGCGCTGGGTGATGCGGCGGTGTTCGTCACCCCCGGGGACGGCGCCGCGCTGGCCGACGCGCTGCGGCTGCTGGCCACCGATCGCCCGCGCCTGCAGCAGCTGCGCCGGGCGGGGCGCGAGCTCGCCGTCCGGCAGTTCAGTCCGGTCGCCGTCACCGACCCGCTGTGGCAGCGTCTGCAGCAGTGGACGTCGCTCGCCGGCGGCTCGCCGCGCAGCTCGCCCGGCCCCCGGCTCGACCCGACGATCGTCCCGAATCCAGGCCCGACGGAAGGACCCTCGTGACCGACGCCCGCCCCACCGCGGACCTGCCTCCGCTGGCCCCGCGCGCCTGGCTGCGCTATGACGTCGTCGAACCACTGGTGCGCCGGCTGGCCCCGCGCACCGTGCTCGAGATGGGTTGCGGCCAGGGCGGTTTCGGCACCCGGCTGGCGCGGGCTGCCGGGCCGGGTGGCTATCTGGGGGTCGAGCCCGACGCCCAGGCGGCGGCCGTCGCGCAGTCCCGGATCACCCCGCCGCAGGGCACCGTCCTGCTGGGCGATCAGCGCGCCGTCCCGGCCGGCAGCCACTACGACCTGGTCTGCGCCTTCGAGGTGCTCGAGCATCTCGAGCACGACGCCGAGATGCTCGGCGTCTGGGCCTCGTTCGTCCGTCCGGGGGGTCATCTGCTGTTGTCGGTACCGGCCTGGCAGAACCGGTTCGGACCGATGGACACCAAGGCGGGGCACTATCGGCGGTACTCCCCCGAGGAACTCGGCACGCTGCTGCGCGGTGCCGGTCTGGACCCGGTGCAGATCACTCTCTACGGCTGGCCGCTCGGCTATCTGCTCGAGGCCGTGCGCAACCCGCTGGACGCCCGCCGGTTGGCCCGGGAGCCGCAGGAGCTCGACCCGATGCAGCGCACGTCGTCGACCGGGCGCACCTTCCAACCGACCAAACCCCTTGTCGGTAAAGCGATCCAGCTCGGCACGGCACCGTTCCGCGGAATCCAGCGGGCAATGCCCACCCGGGGCACCGGTCTGGTCGCGCTCGCCCGGCGCCCGCCCGGCGAACCGGGCGACTGAAGACCGGCCGGCGATCGGTTCGAGGAGTTCAAGAAGTTCGAGGAGTTGAGGGTCCCGATGAGCACACCCGATCTCGCAGCGATCGAGGCCGCCGCCGAGGTGGTACACGCCTACCTGCCGCCGACGCCGTCGTGGTCGTACCCGTTGCTGGACGCCGAACTCGGCGCGAGCGTGGTGGTCAAGCACGAGAACGCACAGCCGACCGGCGCCTTCAAGGTCCGCGGCGGGGTGAACCTGTTCGCCGGGATGTCCGGGCCGGACCGGGCACGGGGCGTCATCACCTCCTCGACCGGCAACCACGCACAGTCGATCGCCTACGGCGCCAAGCAGTTCGGCTCGACCGCGGTGATCGTCATGCCGACCACCGCCCCCGCCGACAAGATCGCCGCCACCGAGGCGCTGGGGGCCGAGGTGGTGCTGCACGGCCCGACGATGACCGAGAGCGGGGCGCACGCGGCGAAGCTCGCCGCCGACTCCGGACGGCGCCTGATCAGCCCCGGCAACGAGCCGGAGATCATCGCCGGTCACGCGACGCTGCATCTGGAACTGCTGCGACGCCACCGTGACCTGGAGGTGCTGTTCGTGCCGATCGGTTCGGGCACCAGCGCCGCCGGCGCCTGCCTGGTCGCCGAGCAGCTGGCGCCCGGCTGCGCGGTGATCGGGGTGCAGTCGAGCGCCGCCCCCGCCGCGCATCGGGCCTGGACCACCGGGGCGCCGGCCACCGCCGAGTGTCACACCCGGGCCAGCGGCCTGGCCACCGGGGCCTCCTACGCCTTGCCGCAATCGATCCTGGCCGGCCGGCTGCACGACTTCGTGCTCGTGGACGACGATGAGATCGACTCCGCGGCAAGGCTTCTCGCAACCCTCGCGCACACTCTCAGCGAGGGTGCCGGCGCGGCGGCCCTCGCCGCGGCGATCAAGGTCGGCCTGGCCAAGGACACCAGGGCGGGTATCGTGCTCAGCGGCGGCAATGCCTCGGTCGACGAGCTGGCTCTGCTGACGCAGGACCGACATTGACATGCAAGTAAATGCTTGCCTATGGTCGCAATCGTGGGCGACGTGTTCAAGGCTCTGGCCGACGAGACCCGCCGGCTGATCCTGGACGAGCTGTACGCCCGCGACGGCCAGTCGCTGTTCGAACTGTGCACGGCACTGACCGCCAGCCACCGGATATCCATGTCGCGGCAGGCGATCTCACAACATCTGGCGATCCTTGAGGACGCCGCGCTGATCAGCACCAGCCGGGCCGGCCGCACCAAGCTGCATCACCTGAACACCGAACCGTTGCGCCTGATCCGGGAGCGCTGGCCACTGCGCGCCGGCGATCCGATCGACTCGAAGGAGTAGCCATGCCCCGCATCTACATCACCTCGGTCTTCGTCGACGACCTGGCCAAGGCGCTCGACTTCTACACGAACACACTGGGTTTCACGGCCAAGGTCGACCTCGATCTCGGTGGCGCGCGATGGCTCACCGTGGTCGGCGACGACCCCGACGGTACCCAGCTGCTGCTCGAGCCCGACCAGCACCCGGCCGCCGCGGCCTACAAGAAGGCCCTGGTCGCCGACGGCATTCCGGCCACCTCGTTCCAGGTCGAGGACGTCGAGAAGACCCGGACAGAGCTGGAGGCCAAGGGCGTGAGCATCGTCTCGGGCCCGGTCTCGTTCGGCCCCAACACCTTCATCGTCATCGACGACACCTGCGGCAACCTGATCCAGCTGATCCAGGGACCGGTGGACGGCGCCGCTCAGTGACCGGATCGGTGATCGAACAGCTGGACGCCGACGGCACCGAGCTGATCGGGCCGGACGGCGCGCTCGAGCTCGGGGCGCGTTTCGTCGGCGGGCTTCACGAGGACGGCGTCCCGGCGGGCAGCCGGATCCTGCTGCAGTCACCGAACTCCGCGCGGCTGCTGGCGGCGGTGCTCGGCACCGTACTGGCCGGCTTCGTGCCGGTGGTGCTCAGCTACCGGCTGACCGCACGCGAACGCGACGAGATCGCCGCCGACGCCGAGCCCGCGGTGGTGCTCGACGCCACCGGGCTGGCCCAGGCGTTCCGGTCCCGTCCGGCCCCTCTGGGCGAGTACTTCCGTTGCCGGCCAATGCATTTCACCAGCGGTACCTCGGGCCGCCCGAAGGGCGTCTGGAGCGGCGTCCTGGACGAACGCCTCGGCACCGCCCTGGTCGACGAGGAATGTTCGGCCTGGGGAATCACCGCCTCGGACCGCAACCTGGCGATCGCCCCGATGAGTCACTCGGCGCCACTGCGCTTCCCGCTGATTACCCTGATGCGCGGCGGAAGCGTCATCGTGCCAAGGGGTTTCGATCCGGAGGTGAGCTCACGCCTGATCGAACAGGGTGCTGTCACGACGTCCTTCATGGCCCCGACACTGCTGCAGCGACTGCTCGGCGCGAGCCCGCCGGCCCGCCACTCGATGCGGCTGCTGGCGCACGCCGGTGCGCCCTGCCCGCAGCACGTCCGCAGCCACGCCCGAGCGGTGTTCGGCGACGATACGCTATTCGAGTTCTACGGCTCCACCGAGGGCCAGTTCACCATCTGCACCCCCGTCGAGTTCGACGACCGGCCCGGCACGGTCGGCCGGGCCAGGCCCGGACGGGCCCTGCGCATCGACGACACCGAGCACATCTGGTGCCGGGTGCCCGAGCATGCCCGGTTCAGCTACTGGCGCGACCCCGAGAAGACCGCGGCGGCCTGGCATGACGACGAGTTCACCGTCGGCGACCTCGGCCGCCTGGACGATTCCGGCTACCTCTATCTCGACGGACGGCGCAGCGACCTGATCATCTCCGGCGGCGTGAACGTCTACCCCGCCGAGGTCGAGCGCATCGTGCTGGACCTGCCCGGCGTCGGCCAGGCGATCGTGTTCGGCGTCCCCGACGACACCTGGGGGCAGCGGGTCTGCCTGGCGTTCAACGGTTCCGCGACCGAGACTCAGGTCCAGCAGCACTGCACCGAACGGCTGGCACCGTACAAGCGACCCAAGTCCGTCTACCGCATCGACGACTTCCCGCTCACCCACTCGGGCAAGATCGATCGGCGCAGCGTCCCCCACGCCCTCGGCCTCACCACCTAGCCCGTGATCATGCAGAACCGCACACCCATCCCCGCACGCACCACCCCCCACCCGCCGTGATCATGCAGAACTGCACGCCTGCCCCCGCACGAAGCAACCCCACCCCCTGCGTGATCATGCAGAACTGCACGGCCACGTTGCGAGAACCTGCCTCTCCAGCCGATCACGGCGGGTCGCCGGACGAATGCAACCCGCTGCAACTCTGCTTCCTGTGGTCCAGGTCACCTAGCGTCGAAGGACTCGACGGGACCGCACGGAGGAGTACGCCATGGGAAACGTCCACGTGACCGGAGCTGCGCGCGGGATCGGCAAGGCCATCGCCCTGCGGCTGGCCCAGGACGGACATCGGGTCGCCGTCTCCGACCTGCCGACAATGGCGGCGGAACTGGAGAAGACCCGGGGCGAGCTCACCCCGGTTCCGGACGGCGACCACCTCGCCCTGACCGGTGACGTGAGCGATCCGGGATCGGTGCGCGCGCTCGTGCAGGACACTGCGTCGCAGTTGGGCTCGCTCGACGTCATGGTCGCCAATGCCGGTGTGGCGCAGACGAAACCATTGCTCGAGGTCTCCCCTGACGAGTACGACGCGGTGCATGCGATCAACGGCCGCGGCGTCTTCCTGTGCTACACCGAGGCCGCACGGCAGATGATCGAGCAGGGCAACGGCGGAAAGATCATCGGAGCGGCGTCGATCGCGGCGCACAAGGGGTTCGCCCTGCTCGGGGTGTACTGCTCGTCGAAGTTCGCGGTGCGGGCACTGACCCAGGCCGCGGCACAGGAGTGGGCCCCGCACGGCATCACCGTGAACGCCTACTGCCCCGGCATCGTCGACACCACGATGTGGGAGGAGATCGACCGCGACCTCGGCGAGATCAACCAGGTCGGCAAGGGCGAGTCGATGCGGGCGATGGCGGCCGGCATCACCCTGGGCCGGGTCTCCACCGGCGACGACGTCGCCAAACTCGTCTCCTACCTGTCCGGGCCCGACTCGGACTACATGACCGGGCAGTCGGTGCTGATCGACGGCGGCATGCTGTTCGTCTGACGATCTTCACCGCAACGCCTCTGCCGCAACGACTCTGCCGTAATAGCTCTGCTACAAGGACTTCCCGCTGCAACGACTGCGGTAACGGCTCTGGTGCGCGCCTGCGGGTTCAGCCTCATCG
This sequence comes from Kineosporiaceae bacterium, assembly GCA_036758885.1. GTDB lineage: Bacteria > Actinomycetota > Actinomycetes > Actinomycetales > Kineosporiaceae > DAIOVT01. Next base: position 2,562 of record DAIOVT010000032.1, on the reverse strand, counting down.
GCACCATGCGCGAGGTCGGGTTCAAACACGATCGCTGGATCGACACCGCTTGGTACCAAGTGCACCTGAGCGCCCCCACACCCCCAAGCGTGATCATGCAGAACCGCACGACCCGGCGCGCCGCCGAACCACCACACCCATCCGTGATCATGCAGAACTGCACGATCACCCCGCGAGTCAGCGAACTCCCTCGGCTCCGCCCCGGGACGACCCGGCACGAAGGCGCCCCGGACGATCGGCCACGGCCGTCGTCCCGCCCTGCCAAGCCAGCAGCATCGCTTCCCCCTCGGCGGTGAGGTGCACCGCACGACCCTCGGGACGGCGCCGGACCAGCCCGTCCCCGAGCATCCCGTCGAGCACCTGGGCAGCCAACCGGCCGGCGACGTGCGGACGGCGGCAACTCCAGTCCAGGCAGCCTCGCGCCCAGATCCGGCGACCTCGCCGGGACGATCCGAGCAAGGTCGCGACCAGGTCCAGATCGGTGACCATCGGATGGTCCGGCAGCCGCTCCGGCTCCACGACCGGCACTCCCGGTTCCAGTTCCGGAATCACTCCTGCGGTCTGCAACAACCCGGTCACCCGCATTCCCAGATCGCCGGCAAGATGGTCGTAACACGTTCTGCCGGAACGTAGTTCACGGCTGATCCGGTGCTCCCGAAGCGACGTCACCGGCGGCACCGGGGCCAGCCGCGAGAGTGCCTCGACCGCGCTCGCCACCTCGGTGCCGGCCAATCGGTAGTACCGGTGCCGTCCGCTGCTGCTCACCCGAACCAGATCGGCCTCGAGCAACACCCGCAGGTGCCCGCTCGCCGTCGCGGGCCGCACCCCGGCCGATCGCGCCAGATCGCCGGCCGGCAGAGCCAGCCCACCCAGCAGTGCCGTCAGCATCCTTGCCCGGGCCGGGTCGGCCATCGCCCGCGCCGGCGTGCAGATGTCGGGTTCACCAGCCATGCCTTCACCGTAGGTCGGACTCGTTTCGGCCGTCGCCGAACAGAGCCGGCGAACAGAACGGAGCGAGCAACGGCACCTGCCATCGCTCCCGCTCGCCCGCCGTGATCATGCAGAACTGCCGCGGGAGCGTGCAGTTCTGCATGATCACGGGCGGGGTCAGCGGCTCACACACAGAACCCGGGCGTGCAGTTCTGCATGATCACGGCGGAGCGGGATCCCGGAATTGTCAGAGGCTGTCAAGGATGGTCCGCATCGTGGCGGCCTCGGCACGCTGGCCGGTGATCACCTGGCCGGCCAGCTTCAGCACCTCCGGGTCGCGGCCGTCGTCCACGGCGGTCTCAGCCATCTCGATCGCGCCGTTGTGATGCCCGATCATGCCGGTCAGGAACAGGCGACTCGCTTCGACACCCGTCGCGGCGTTCAGCGCGGCCATGTCCCGGTCGGACAACATGCCACCACCGTGGCCACCGTGATCGGACGCATCGACACCGCCGACGCCCCATTCCGTCAGCCAACCACGCATCGTCTCGATCTCCGGCGCCTGGGCGGCCTTGATCTGCTGCGCCAGGGTGACCACCCGCTGGTCGATCCCCTGCTTGCCGAGGATCAGGTCAGCCATCTCGATGGCCTGTTCGTGGTGGGGAATCATCATCGTCACGAACATCTCGTCACCAGCGTTGACACTCGTGCGGCTCGCGGACGGAGAGCCCGTGGCAGTGCCGTGATGGACGCCGGCCATTCCGCCGGCCTCCTGGTCCTGCCCGCAGCCGGCGAGCAGAACGGTGGTCAGAAGCGCGGCCGAGGCCGAGGCGAGCTTGCACCGATGCATGGTGAAATCCTTTGAAGGTCGAGTTGTCGGTCGAGTTGTCATCGAAGTCGCGGTCATCCGCGTCCCGCGTTGCGGGCGGAAGAGACGTCGCGGCCCCGCAGGCCCACCGACGCCGAGCGACGACTCAGGTGCGACTGATCGACAGGACGACCAAGGACGGCGGACGCGGGCGGGGCAGCACCGCGCCGAGCGTCGGAACGGTCCGGACGGCGAGCAGCCGCGCGGTCCACGACCCGCCCAGCAGGGACGGCGCGAACACCAGCACCAGCCCGGCGAGCAACGCGAGCACGCAACCCGCCATCATCGACGAGTGGTCCTGCAGCGGCGAGCCACATCCGTCCGTGCAGGTCGAATCACCTACTGCCGCAGGCATTGCGGAGCCGGTCGCCGGAGCGGTCGAGCCGTGTCCGGTCGCGTGGACCGCCAGCGAATCATGCACCGGCGAATGGTGCACCGAGGCCGCGCTGTGTTCGGCAGCATGAGCAGAGGCGTGAACGGAATGTGGGCCGGCCATGCTGAGCACGTGCATGGCGAGCAGCCCGAAGATCAGCATCAGCAGGCCGAGGGCGAGCAGGCCACGACGCCGGGTCGAGCCACCGGTCGGGGTCGAGCGAAGTGTGGTCATCGCCGGGCCTCCCCTCGATCGACGAGCCGGCTGGAACATGAGAGCGGCACACGGGACCGCCCGCACCTTCGCCACAGTAGAGGACCCGCAAACCCCGACCCGCCCGTGATCAGTCGAAAATAGCTGTCACGTTCGCGGTTAGCTGGTGGCGGGGGTG
>DAIOVT010000031.1:0-16785 GCA_036758885.1 Kineosporiaceae bacterium | reverse complement strand
GGCGGCGTCCAGCTGGTTGCCGCAGTTGTCGCACTGATCGCCGCGCGCGCCGTCGTACCCGCAGATCGGGCAGGTGCCCTCGATGTAGCGGTCGGGCAGGGTGCGCCCGGTGGACGGCGAGATCGCGCCGGTGGTGGTCTGCTCGATCATGTAGCCGTTGCGGTGGCAGACCTTGAACAGTTCCTGGGCGACGGCGTAGTGGTTGCCGGTGGTGGTACGGGTGAACAGGTCGTAGGACAGCCCCAGACGGTGCAGGTCCTCGACGATGACCCGGTTGTACCGGTCGGCGAGCTGCTTCGGGGTGACGCCTTCCTTCTCGGCCTGCACCAGGATCGGCGTGCCGTGCTCGTCGGTGCCGGAGACCATCAGGACGTCGTGACCGGCCATCCGCATGTACCGGCTGAACACGTCGGAGGGGACGCCGAAGCCGGCGACATGGCCGATGTGTCGCGGGCCGTTGGCATAGGGCCAGGCCACTGCGGAGAGCACGTGAGTCATATGTCAGATCCTAGGCAGTCCTCACCCGGCCTCCCAACGCGTATCGGAACCGCCTGTCGGCCAATGGTTCTCACTTGCTGTTCGAACATGATTTCGATAAAATCAGGACATGACATCCGCCGTGGCCGACCTGACCGGTCCGCACGGTCACGGCTTGACCACGGAGATCGTCGAGCGTCTGAGCATGGGGTTGGCGCAGACTCCCGGCCGGCGGGCCGACCTCCCCCATCCACGAGCTCAGGCCGGTTCGGAGACGGTCGAGTTGATCCGGGCCGTTCTGCAGTTCGAGCACGAGGTCCCCGAAGCCCTTCTGGTGGACGCCGCGGCGGCAGCGGCGCGATTGTCGCGGGCGGCATTGCTGTGGCAGGCCCAGCTCACCCGGACGTTGGCGCGTCGCCGAACGGACGCCGCGGCGGCGAACCTGTTCGACAACCTGATCGCCGATCGCATCGGTGACGGGCACAGTCCGATCGCGGCAGAAGAACTGGTCGCCCACGCCGGTGCTGATGTCGACCGCGCCGCTGCCGGTCCCGACCACATCAGCGCGGTCGAGGTCGAGAACTTCGACATCGAGTCCCGGGACCTGGCCAGGCGGGCAGCGATCGCCGAATGCGCCGTCGCGTCGGGAACCACCGAGTCGGTTCTCGCCGCACACGTCCATCTCCTCGACGGCGTCGCCGCCGACCCTGACCACCCACACCGTTACACCGCGCTGGTGACCGCCGTCGAGTGCGGCCGGATCGCCATGGGCCACGCCGCCGCGATCGTCGACGCGATCACCCCGGTGACTGCCCCCTCGGTGGCCGGGCACGTGGCACGACAGGGGATCGCCGCCGCCGAGCAGGGGATGACGCTGCCCAAACTGCGCCGGTTGCTCGACGACCTGGTCGGGACCGGACCTGCCGGTTCCCGGGGTGCAGTCGCAGCTCCGACGGTGCCGGGATCGACCTCGATCACGTGGTCCCCTGGGAGTCGGGCGGCCAGACCTGCTCGGAGAATCTGATCAGCCTGTGTCGCCATCATCATCGCTTGAAGACCCATACCGGATTCCGGCCGAGACATGAGGGACACGAACTCGTCTGGACCACCCCGACCGGCCGCCAGGTTCGCACGGCGTGGACTCCGTCGCGACCCAAACCTCTTCCAGCACAGGAACAACCACCTTTCTGAATCGCCACCGCGCCTTCGCACACGCTCTACCGTGTGTGCCGAGGCGGAAAGGGGCGAGGCGTGATCGTGCAGACCGCACCATGGGTGATGGGCTCGATCGGCCTGGCCGTCTTGCTGGTGTGGGTACCGTTCCTTTACCCGTGGGCGAGGCCCTTCAGTACGTTCGTGCACGAGTCGGGCCACGCCGTGGTCGCGCTGCTCACCGGTCAGTACGTCGAGGCACTCAGAATCGTCAGCAAGGGTGGTGGCTGCACCTCGTTCGAGGGGGAAGGACGGCTCGCCCACGTGCTCGTCTTTGCGGCCGGCTATCTCGCACCACCGGGGGCGGGTCTCGCGCTGATCGCCGCCGTGCACGCCGGGGTGAGCCCCCGCAGCGTGCTGCTCGTCGTCCTCGTTCTGCCGATCGTGATGCTGCTGGTCGCCGAGACGGGTTTCACCCGGCTGGTGATCGTCGCCGTCATCGCGGTTCTGGCGATCCTGATCCATCACGCCGGGCCGGTCTCGCAGACGGCCGCGATCGTCACCGCGGGACTCGTGCTGATCCTGGCCGGCATCCGGTCGATCTCCGTTCTGCTGCGCGTCGACCTGACCGAGCAGGACCCGGGCGTGCTGCAGGACCGGACCGGCATCCCGGCAGCGGTCTGGATCGTGCTGTTCGCCGCGTTCGCCGGCTTCTGCCTCTACCTCGCGGGACGCTGGCTGCTCACCGAACCGTGGCCCGGCGGGCCGGCATGATCCGGCCCGGTTGATACCCTGCTCAGTGGCGATGGATCCCGCCTGGGCCCGATGCGGCCCGAACCGCCGGACGGCTGATGGTTCCTGTCCACCCTTGCCGGGTGGGCAGGATTGGCTGCCCACCCGCGAACACCGCGGAGCCTCAGATGGCCGAATCCCTTCCACCGCAACCACATCCCGACCGGCTGACCCCGTTCGCGGGTCATTCCGTCGTGGTCGGGATCGTCCCCGACCAGCCACCGCTGGTGGCGTTGACCGCGCTCTCGCTGGCCCGGGCCACCAACGCCGCGGGCCTGTATCTGGCCTATGTCGACGTCTCCCGCTACACCGAGCAGGAGTTCCCGGACGGCACGGTGCGGCACGCCCCGATCGACCCCGATCTCCCGGACGACGCCTGGACCACGACCGAGCAGCAGCTCCGCGCCCAGGTCACCCAGGTGATGACCGGGCAGGACGTCGCCTGGCACTTCCGCTATCTGGCCGGCCGGGTCGACCGCGCGCTCACCCATCTGGCCCGCGCCGTCGACGCCGCCGTCCTGGTGCTGGGCACCCACGTCGCCCGGCACGGACACGGGCCGGACTTCCTGCACCACTCCCACGCCGTGCAACTCTCACATCGCCAGCACCGGCCGGTCCTGGTGGTGCCGCTGCAGGTCGTCGACTGGAAGGGGCGGGCCCCGTGGGAGTGAACGCCGATCGTGATCCCCGGGTGCCGGCCATGGTCGCGGCCGGCGGCACCCTGGGCACTGCGGTGCGCGCCCTGCTGGAGAGACAGTTCGCACCGGCGGCCGGGGCCTGGCCGTGGCCGACGTTCGCCATCAACATCTCCGGGGCCTTTGTGCTCGGGCTGCTGCTGGAGACCCTGGCCCGGCACGGAACCGACACCGGGACAAGGAGATTGATCCGACTGGGAGCCGGTACCGGATTCCTCGGTGGCTACACCACCTACAGCACCTTCGCCGTGGAGACGATCCACCTGACGGCACCGACCGCCCTGGCCTACGCGGCGTTGTCGACCCTGCTGGGTGCGCTGGCCGCGGCGTCCGGATTCTGGCTGGCCCGGCGGATGCCCGCCGGCACCGACCCGGGGCGGACCCGATGATCATAGTGTTGCTCGCCCTCGCCGGCGGTCTCGGCGCGGTCACCCGGTTCATGGTCGACGCGGCGATCGTCCGGCGGTTGCGGGTGGCCTCGTTGCCCTGGGGAACGCTGGCCATCAACATCTCGGGGTCGTTCCTGCTCGGACTGCTCACCGCGCTCGGCACCCGTCACGCAGGCTTCCCGCCCGAACTGCGCGCGATCACCGGCACCGGCTTCTGCGGCGGGTACACCACCTTCAGCACCGCGCTGGTGGAGACCGCCCGGTTGCACCGGGCGGGCGAGCACACCCGGGCACTCACCTACACGCTGATCATGCTCGGCGGCTCGGTACTGGCCGCCGCGCTCGGCTCGGTACTGGGTACCGTGCTCTGAACCGTTGCCCGCGAAGGGGTTTCAGCCAGAGCCCGCGGACCGGGTGGCGAGGTTGTAGAGCTCGCGCTTGCTCACCCCGGACGCCTCGGCGAGCTCGGACACGACCGCCTTGAGCCGCTCGCCCGAGACCGCCCGCGACCGGGCCTGCTCGGCCAGGGCGGACAGGTCGGCCACGACCGGTTCGGCCCCGGCGACGACGACGGTGATCTCGCCGAGCACCTCCCCGGACGACGCCCACCCGGCCAGAGCGGCGAGCGAGTCCCGCAGCACCTGTTCGTAGGTCTTGGTCAACTCGCGACAGACCGCCGCGCGGCGGCCGGCGCCGAACGCCTCGGCCATCGCCGCCAGGGTGACGGCGAGCCGGTGCGGAGCCTCGAAGAAGATCATGGTGCGCGGCTCGGCGGCCAGATCGGTGAGCCGGCGTGCCCGCTCCCCCGTCCGGCGCGGCAGGAAGCCCTCGAAACAGAACCTGTCGGTGGCCAGCCCGGACAACGCCAGCGCGGTGAGCACCGCCGAGGGGCCGGGGACGACGCTGACCGGCACCCCGGCGTCCACCGCCGCCCGCACCACCCGCAACCCGGGGTCGGAGACGCTCGGCATACCCGCGTCGCTGACCACCAGCACGGTGGCGCCGTCCTCGACCGCCTCGATCAGCTGCGCCGCCCGGGACGCCTCGTTGTGCTCGTGGTAGCTGACCACCCGGGCGGGGGTCTCGACGTCCAGCGCGGTCAGCAGCCGGCGCAACCGGCGGGTGTCCTCGGCGGCGATCACGTCGGCGCCGCGCAACAGCGAGACCAGCCGGGGCGGCGCGTCGGCGACGTCCCCGATCGGGGTGGCGGCCAGCACCAACCGGCCGGCCTGATCGGCGGCTCGCTCAGAGGTCACGGCGACATTCTGCACATGCCCGACTCCGGACGGCGCCCCGCCGCGAGGCATGCGGGGGCATCGGTCACGACTGCCTACGATGACCCGGTGACATTGACGCCGCCGGCCCCGGCCCTGGGCGGGATCGAGGATCCGGTCACGGCTCGCCGGATCATGCTTCGCCGCCGGCTGCTCGGCCCGGGCGACCCCGAACGGCTCTGGGGCTGGGCGGCGATCGCCCTGATCGCCGCGATCGGCGGGCTGATCCGGTTCATCCATCTCGGCCGCCCCAACTACCTGGTCTTCGACGAGACGTACTACGTCAAGCAGGGCGCCTCGATGCTGAAGTTCGGCTACGAGCGGGCCACCGCGCTCGAGGGGGCCGAGGCCGACAAGCTCTGGAACACCGGCAACACCGACGTCTGGACCAACACCCCCGACTTCGTCGTCCACCCCCCGGTCGGCAAGTGGATGATCGCGATGGGCGAGGGGCTGTTCGGCGTGAACAGCTCGTTCGGCTGGCGGTTCGCCTCGGCGGTGGTCGGCACCCTGTCGATCCTGATGCTGGGACGCATCGCCCGCCGGATGTTCCGGTCCACCCTGGTCGGCGCCACCGCCGCACTGCTGCTCGCCGTCGACGGCCAGCACTTCGTGCACAGCCGCACCGGGCTGCTCGACGTGTTCGTGATGTTCTGGGCCCTGGCCGCTTTCGGCGCCCTGGTGATCGATCGCGACGCGGCCCGGGTCGCACTCGCGGCACGCATGGCGCGTGCTCCCGACGCCGCCACCGGCTACGGCCCGGGGATCGGCATCCGGTGGTGGCGGGTGGTCGCCGGGATATGTCTGGGGCTGTGCATCGGCACCAAGTGGTCGGGGCTGTGGTTCGCGGCGGCCTTCGGCCTGATGACCGTGCTCTGGGACGTCGGCGCCCGCCGCGCGGCGGGCACCAAGCACTGGCTGGTGACCGGGCTGTTCCGGGACGGCGCCGTCGCCGGGTTGCAGATGCTGCCGATCGCCGTCGTGGTCTACGTGAGCTCCTGGGCCGGCTGGTTCGCCAGCAGCGACGCCTACAACCGGAACTGGGCCCAGGACAATCCGGCACACGGTCTGGCCCGGGTGGTGCCCGGGGCGCTGCGCTCGCTGTGGAACTACCACCAGCAGATGTGGCAGTTCAACACCGGCCTGCGCACCCCGCACTCCTACCAGTCGCATCCCTATTCCTGGCTGGTGCTGGGGCGGCCGACGTCCTTCGACTACCGCTCGTTCCAACCGGGCGAGGGCGGCTGCAAAGGCACGGGTGAATGCGTCACCGCGATCACCGATCTCGGAAATCCGGTGATCTGGTGGGGCGCGACGCTCGCGCTCACCGTCGTGATCGCGATGTGGGCCTTCGCCCGGGACTGGCGGGCCGGGGCGATCCTGGCCGGCCTGATCGGCGGTCTGCTGCCGTGGTTCCTGTTCGCCGAGCGCACCATCTACACCTTCTACGCGGTCGCCGTGGTGCCCTACGTGGTGCTGGCGCTGACCTACGTGCTGGCGCTGGTTCTCGGCCGGGCACGTACCGATCCGGACCGGCGGCTGGTGGGGGCGGCCGCGGCCGGCGGAGTGGTAGTGCTCGCGGTGCTGGCGTTCGCCTGGTTCTATCCGGTGCTTTCGGACGAATTGATCAAACACGCGGATTGGGTGAACAGAATGTGGCTGCCCAGCTGGATATGACGAGTCCGCCGCAGCATCGGTGGTCGAGCAATCAGATGTTCAGGGATTTGTGAAGGTTCGCAGGTCTGGCGGCCCACCTCGGGGGACTGAAAAGGCTTGCTCACTCCCCCGTTCCGTCGAGGAGGCACCCCGTGGTCAGAGCTTCGAGCACCTGGATCGCCGCCGACCTGGCCACCGCGCACCCGCCCCTGGTGCGGCTGGCCGAACTGATGGATTCCCGCGAGCACCTGGCCACCCTGCCGACGCCGCTGCATCACGCCCCGCGGCTGTCGCGGACGCTGCGCCGCGAGGCCTGGCTGAAGCGTGACGATCTGACCGGGGTCGGCCTGGGCGGCAACAAGATCCGCAAGATGGAACTGCTCGCCGCGCTCGCCCGCGCCGAGGGCGCCGACACCCTGGTCAGCGTCGGCGCCGCTCAGTCGAACCATGCCCGCACCGTCGCCATGGTCGCCGCGATCGCCAAGATGAACTGTCACCTGATCCTCTCCGGCGACGAGCCCGCGGAATCGTCCCCGCCGAGCGGCAACCTGCTGCTCACCGATCTGGTCGGCGCCGAGCTGCACTGGACCGGCACCGACTCCTGGGACGACCTGGCCCAGACCGCGAAGGAAGTCACCGCCGCGCTGGCCCGGGAGGGTCGCCGGGTGTTCTGGATCCCGGTCGGCGGCAGCGTGCCGCACGGCGCCGCGGCATTCGTCGCGGCCTATCTCGAACTGGTCGGCCAGCTGGCCCGGGCCGGACTCAACGCCTCGGCGGTCTACTGTTCCTCGTCGTCGGGCGGAACCCAGGCCGGGTTGCATCTCGGTGCGGTGCTGGCCCGGCGGGTGCTTGCTGAGGAACTGCCCGCGGGCGCCATGCCTCGCGTGGTCGGGGTGGACGTCGCCAAGATCTACGACCCGCTCGCCGCCAGCGTCGAACAGCTCGCCACCGACACCGCCGAACTGCTTGGCGTGCAAGAGATCTGGCAGCAGGCCTTGGACGACGGCGCAGCGCCCGAGGTGGTCACCGGATACCTCGGCGAGGGGTACGCGATCCCCTCGACCGGATCGCAGGAAGCCCTGCGCCGGCTCGCCCGGACCGAGGGCGTGATCCTCGACCCGGTCTACACGGCCAAGGGTTTCCAGGCCTTCTGCGAGGCGCCGGGTGAGGACCCGATCGTGTTCTGGCACACCGGTGGCAGCCCCGCGCTCTTCGCCCACCCGTGATCATGCAGAACTGCACGGCCACCCGCGCACACACCACCGCCCAAACCCAGCGTGATCATGCAGAACTGCACGGTTGCCGTGCAGTTCTGCATGATCACGGAGTGGGTCAGGCGGGCGGGCGGTAACCGGTCGGCTCGCCCGAGCCGAGGTCGACGATCGCGGCCACCGGGCCGCCGCCCTCGGGGCCCTGATGCGCCGCCGAGACCGAGACGAACACCGCCGGGTCACCGGTCACCGAGGCGGTCACCCCGCCGACGCACGACTTGATCTGGCGGTGCCAGTGCACGTCGGAGTCGTCGAGCATGGCGTTGCGCCGTCCGTGCACGGTGCCGTCCTGGCTGGCTTCGCACTTGAGGAACACGTTCACCAGCCGGCCCTGGATGTCGCTGGTGTGCGGACGCTCGGGCAGGTCGAGACCGGCGTCCTTGATCGCCGCCCAGATGCCGTCCTGATCGAGCGCGTCGTTCATCACCGAGTGACCGATGCGGTAGCGGCCACCGACCCCGGGGGCATTGCCGACCACCACGACCTGTGCCTGGTCGAGCTCGACACCCGATGAGCACGAGGCCACCGAGGAGTACAGCTCGCGACTGTGCATGACGTCGGCGTCGGTCGGCATCTCGATCTCGCCGAGGGCGACGGCGATGCCGAGGGCGGTGCAGCCGTTGGAGAGGTCCATCGACTCGTGGGTGTGCTCGGTCCACACCGACTTGCCGCGCGACTTCGCGTCACGGATGGTGTGAATGGTCAGCAGCGGGGTCTTGGTCTGCACGTAATGGACGTCGGCCGGGTCGGTGATGCCGGCACGTTCCATGGCGACCTTCACGGCGTCCGCGACCTTCGTCACCATCGCGACGTAGCCGATGTCCTCGGGCAGCAACTGCTCGGACATCGCGAAGCCGACCGTCAGCCGCGGCTCGTCCGTCTTCTCCGCCTTCTCCGGGGCCACCGTGGCGAAGATGGTGGCGTGCGGGCTGATCACACCGTCGGTGCCGCCGGACCAGACGATCGGTACGTCCTTGACCTGATCGGCCGGAGCGCCCTTGGCGATCAGCATCTCGCGGAAGGCCCGGTCGGCGATGATCCGGGTGTAGTCGTTGACGCCGCCGTTGCCCTCGGTCTTGCCGATGACGGCGATCACGCGGCTCGCCTCGAAGACCCCGTCGTCGATCAGCTTGCCGAGCTCGGAGGCGTCGGACACGTTGTGCAGTGGGACCTTTCGGACCTCGATGGCGTCGGGCACGGGTTTTCCTCTCGGAGTGGGGACGTGATCAATATCGTTCGTGATCATGCAGAACTGCTGTGCTCGGCGCTCGCCTCGATGACGGTGCCGAAGTCACCGGCCACGGCCTCGGTGATCCGCGAGAGCGAGGTGATCACACTTCGGCGGCCACCTCCGGCGACGAACCGCATCGCGGCCTCCACCTTGGGACCCATTGAGCCGGAGGCGAATTGCCCGTCGGTCGCATGACTCTGCAGCTCCTGCAACGTGATCCGGCCGAGGTCGCGCTGATCCGGCGTTCCGAAGCCGACGGCCGCGTGGTCGACGTCCGTGGCGATCACCAGCACGTCGGCGCCCGCCTTGCGGGCCAGCAGCGCGGCGGTGAGGTCCTTGTCGATGACCGCCTCGACGCCGCGCAACCCACCGTCGCCGTCGCGAACCACCGGAATGCCACCGCCTCCGGAGGAGACCACGACGAACCCGGCGGCCAGCAGCGCCAGCGCGGCGTCGACGTCCAGCAGGTCCAGCGGCTCGGGCGAGGCGACCACCCGCCGCCAGCCCCGCTCACCACGGTCCTCCCAGGTCTGACCGTGCTCGATCAGCACCTCGGCCTGGTCGGCGGGCAGGTAGCGGCCGATCGGTTTGGTCGGCCGGGTGAAGCCGGGATCGTCGCCGTCGACCAGCGTGCGGCTGACCAGCGCGGCCGCCGGGCGCTGCAGACCACGCGCCGCGAGGGCGCCGTGCAACGCGTCGAGGATGGTGAATCCGAGCGTGCCCTGGGTCTGCGCACCGCACCAGTCCAGGGTCACCGGTGGCACCACGTTCGCGGCAAGTTCGTTCTTCACCAACAGGTTTCCGACCTGCGGGCCGTTCCCGTGGGTGATCATCAGCTCGTGGCCGGCAGCGACCAGTTCGGCGGCGGAGGACATCGCAGCCGTGATCGCCGCGATCTGCGCGGCCGGCGTCGCCGACCCGTCGGGCGCGGTCATGGCATTGCCGCCGAGTGCGAGCAGGACGCGCACAACCACCTCCGGTACTCAGGTCTGCAGCCGCTCGTCGCGGTGCGGGTACTCAGACCCTAGGCAGCACGCCCGATGCATGCCTTGGCAGGTTCTGCTCAATAACCCCACGGCGCTTGGCAACATCGGTCGGCGTCCCCGAGGAGCCGGGCTCGTAGCCCCGGCTCAGAGCACGAACTCGAGGTGGGGCAGCACCCGCCCCGGGATCGAACCACTCGGTGTCTCACCGATCCGGCGGGCGCCCTGGCGAAGGTAGAACGGTTCGGCGCCGGGGTCGGCGTCCAGCACCAGCCGCCGGAAGCCGAGCTCCCGCGCGGCGTCCAGCCCGCGGCTCAGCAGCAGACGGCCGAGTCCGGCGCCGATCGCGGGCGGGTCGACGAACAGGGCGGCGAGTTCGCCGTCCGGCGGATCGCCCTCCAGCAGAACGAATCCCACCACGACAACGCCGGTGGCGGCGACCCACATCCGGCCCGAGCCGCAGGTGGCCGCGTCGTAGGTGAGCTCCGCCCGGCACGCCTCGAGGAACTCCGGCGAATACCCCCAGTGTCCTTTCGAGCGCAGGGCGAGCTGCGATATCTGCGCATGCTCGCCCGCTCCGGCCGCTCTGATCGTCACCTCACCCACCGGTTCAGCCTAGAGGGCCACCAGGTGGGCTCAGATGGTGGCGACCAGCCGCTGCGTGCTCGCCCAGGCCGCGCCGATCCGGGCGAGCGGGATCTCTTGGACGGCGACCGCCAGCTCCCCCTCAGCGGCCAGGTCGAGAATGTGAGGCAGCTGCGAGAACAGCAGTTCCGGGTCGATCGAGCCGCCGCCGCTGCCCATGATCGTGATGTTCGAGGAGCGCAGCAGCGCTGCGTCCAGGGCTATCTCCCGGCCGGCCAGCGCACCGATCTGGACGTATCGCACCGCCCGGCGGATCCCGCTCATCCCGTTGCGGCGCAATCCGTTCAGCGTCATCTCGGCCACCGGGCCCCAGAGATGGTCGAGCACCACGTCGACGCCCTCGGCGCAGGCCCGGGCCAGCGCAGCACCCGGATCGTCACCCAGTTGCACCGTGCGCACCCGCTCGTCTGTGGCGAGCGTGGCCAGGGCCTCGGCGTTGCGTCCGACCGCGATCACCCGGCCGGCGCCCAGGTGCAGGGCGATCCGCACCGCGAGCGAACCGGAGGCACCGGTGGCACCGAGCACCAGCACCGTCTCGCCCGGTCGCAGCGCGGCCCGACCCGCCAGCGGCAGCCACGACGACATCGCCGGGTTCACCACCGCCGCGGCCCGCACATCGCCGAGCCCGGCCGGGGTCGGCACCGCCCAGCCCTGCGGCACCAGGGTGCGTTCGCTGAACGTGCCGTACGGCTCGGGGGCGCCGCCGGCGCGCTCTACTACCACCTGGCCGACATGGACGCCCTGGCCGACGAGATGGCCACCGTGATCACCCTGCAGATGGCGGCGGTTCCGCAGACCGACCCCAGCGCCCCCGACCCGAGCCGGGCCGACACGCTGCGCGCCGCCGGTCACCGGATCCGTCAGGTGCTGCTGTCCTACCGCGACGGCGCCCGGCTGTTCTCCGGCACGCACCTGACCGACACCGACGCCCTGAACTCCAGCGAGACCGCCCTGCGCGCCCTGACCGGCGACGGGCTGGCCCTGGCCGACACCGTCCGCGCCCTGCAGACCCTGAACGCCTACGTGGTGGGCTTCGTGATCGAGGAGCAGCATCGCAATCCCGTTCCGGGAGAACCGGATCCGCGCTACGAGGTGTCCGCCCGGCAGGCCCGGGTCGATCCCGGGCAGGCGCCGCTGAACCATGCCGCGAGCCAGGTGTTCTTCGCACCCCTCGACGAGACGTTCAGCTGGGGCCTGGAGGCGCTGATCGCCGGGATCGCCGCCCGCACGGGCGCGCCGATTTGACCCTTGTTGCGGCTATTGGGCGATTTGCTGACGGGATTCCGGGCATGCGTACCCGGGTTCTCTCACTGTTCACCTCGCTCGTGCTGGCGGTCGCCGTATCACCGCTGGCGACCGGGCCGGCATCAGCGTCTACGACGCCAAGGACAACCGGGTCACCTCGAACACGGCGATGAACAACGCACAGCGCTCCCGGGGCGGCAATCGCGGCGACATCCTGGTCACGACGGCGGGCGCCTCGACCGATCGGACGTCGGGCAACACCGTGCTGGACAACCTGGGCAGCCAGGACCAGATCGTCGTCCCGGCCTTCTACGTCGACCACCTGACCGCCCGGCAGCAGAACACCATCGGTCCGAACCTTTACTGGCACAACGGTTCTGGTCCCCTGCTACAGATCGGGCCGGATGTCGCCCGCAGCTCCGCCGACGCCGACCGGCTCACCGGCCGCGCCGGCAACCTGATCACCCAGACGGTCTTCGTGGACTGGTCGAAGCCGTTGGAGCACGGGCTGGCACCGGCCGCCTACCCTGGACCGCCGGGGGTCGCCACGGCATCGGGAACACGCGACCTTGCCGCAAGGCTGCCGGTGACGGGAGCATCGTTCTTCGGTGCCTACTACTCGCCCGCCCGCTGACGAAGGACTAACCGATGGTCGAACCGAGCCAGTACCGGCGCAGAGCACGTCTGCGCGCGGCATTCTTCGTCGTGGGGATCCTGGCCGGCGGTGCCATCGCGTCATGGTCGGTGGGCGCGCCCATGGTGGCGACCGCGCTCGCCGTCGCGGCGGTACTGGTGACCGGATTGACCTGGCTGGTGGTTCTCAGGGACCGCCCCGGCAACGAAGGCGCATGATGCTCGGGTGAGTGTTGACCCCGATCCCTCGACGAACCCTGCACCCAGCGACACCTCCCGGCGTGCCCTGGTCATCGGCGCCTCCCGCAGTCTTGGTCTCGGCCTGGTACGCGAACTGGCCGAGCGCGGCTGGGAGGTGGTGGGCACTGTGCGCAGCACGGCGCGGACCCCGCTGCACGAACTGGCCGACGCCTCCGCCGGACGCATCGCCGTCCTCGAGCAGGTCGACGTCACCGAGGACGGCGATCTCGCCCGGCTGGGCGGGGAGTTGCTGGAGGCCGGCTTCGACCTGCTCTTCGTCAACGCCGGAATCACCGACGCCGACGTACCGGCCGGGGACGTCGATGCCGAGACCTTCGCCAAGGTCATGGTGACCAATGCCCTGGCACCGCTGCACACGATCGAGGCACTCGCCCATCTCGTGCGCCCCGACGGCACGATCGCGGTGATGTCCTCGCGCCAGGGCAGCATCAGCCTGAACGATCGGGGCGGCCACGAGGTCTACCGCGCCAGCAAGTCCGCGCTCAACCAGTTGATGCGCAGCTACGACGCGCGGCGCACCGACAGCAGAACGGTGTTGCTCGTGCACCCCGGCTGGGTACAGACCGAGCTCGGCGGCGTGGGAGCCCCCCTCACTGTCGAGGAGAGCGCGCACGGGGTCGTGAACACCGTCGAACGACATGCCTCGGACGGGGGTCTGCAGTTCCGCAACTACCTCGATGAGGTCGTGCCCTGGTGACCCATGCAGTTCTGCATGATCACGGCGGTCAGAGGGCTCGCCAGCGGCGGTGACGTTGGGCCAGGCGCTCGACGTCGGGCATCGCGGCGAGGTTGCCGAGCTCGTGGCGGATCTCCTGAGACATTCTGCGGCAGAACGCCTCCGGCTCGTCCGCGGCGTCCGGGTACTCGGCGACGATCCGGGTGATGATCTTGTCGTGCAGCAGGTCGAGCGAGCGGATGCGTTGCTGCGCAGCGAGTTCCGGAGCCCGGTCGGGGGTGCGGTGCAGGATCGCGGACGCACCCTCCGGCGGCAGCGGAGACAGCCAGGAGTGCTGCGCGCTGATCACCCGGTCGGCGGGCATCAGCGCGATCGCGCCACCGCCGGTGCCCTGACCGAGCAGCACACAGATGGTGGGCACCGGCAAGGTGACCATCTCGGCCAGGCAGCGGGCGATCTCGCCGGCCATGCCACCCTCCTCGGCCTCCTTCGACAGGGCAGCGCCCGCGGTGTCGATCACCGAGACGAGCGGCAGGTCGAGTTCGGTGGCCAGGTGCATGCCCCGGCGGGCCACCCGCAGCCCCGAGGGCAGCAGCGGGCTGGACGGATCGACTTTGCGGTCGTGACCGAGCACCACGCAGGCCGCGCCGTCGAACCGGGCCAGCGCCAGGAACAGCGCGGCGTCCCACTCCCCCGCACCGGTGCCGAACAACGGCAGCACGTCGGTGGCACCGAGTTTGAGCAGCGAACGGATGCCCGGCCGGTCGCTGCGCCGGGACCGCTCGACAGAGTCCCAGGCAGGCACGTCGGCCAGCGTGATCTTCGGGACGTCCGGTGCCGCAGGCAGTTCGCGCGGTGAGAGCACCAGGTCGAGAAACCGGCCGGCCGTTGCCGACAGCGCCGGCATCGCCAGGACGGCGTCCACCAGGCCGTGTTCGTAGTAGTTCTCGGCGGTCTGCACCCCGGCAGGGAAGGGCTCGCCGTACAGGGCCTCGTAGACCCGGGCACCGAGGAACCCCAGGGTGGCGCCGGGCTCGGCCACGGTGACGTGCCCGAGCGAACCCCATGAGGCGAGCACGCCACCGGTGGTGGGGTGGCGCAGGTAGGTGATGTAGGGCAGTTTCGCCTGCTTGAACGCGGCCACGGCGGCCGAGATCTTCACCATGCCGACGAATGCCGGGGTGCCCTCCTGCATGCGGGTGCCGCCCGAGGTCGGAGCGGCGAAGAGCGGCAGACCTTCGGCGGTGGCGCGTTCGAAGGCGAGCGTGATCCGTTCTGCCGCAGCGCGTCCGATCGAACCGGCCAGAAACCGGAACTCCCCCACGATCACCGCGACCCGGTGCCCGCCGATGCGTCCCGCACCGGTCAGGATCGCCTCGTCGACGCCCGATCGGCGGGCCGCTTCGGCCAACTCCTCGGCGTAGCTGCTGCCGGGTTCCGCGACCGGCAGGGGGGTGCCGTCCCAGGTCACGAAGCTGCCGGCGTCGAGCACCCCGTCGAGCAGCTCCCGGGCTCCCGGACGGCGCGGCGCGGCCGGCCCGGTCATGTCTGCCGGTCGAGCTGATCGAGCCACGCGCGCACCGAGGCACCGTGCTCGCCGAGCGCCGGCGGCGGCAGGTGCTTCTCCCGGCCACCGGCAAAGGTGTTGTCGTCCAACCGGATCGCCGGTCCGGGCAGGCTGATCGGGCCGAGCACGGAATGGTCGACCTCGATCACCAGCCCCTGCGAGCGGGTCTGCTCCCAGTCGTAGACCTGGTCGATCGACTTCACCTGCCCCGAGGGAACGCCGGCCGCGGCGAGCCGGGCCAGCACGTCGGAGGCGGGGTACTTGCCGAAGATGCCGTCGATCTCGGCGACCAATGCCTCCCGGTTGCTGACCCGCTGCCCGTTGGTGGCGACGTCCGGACGATCGGCCTGGATGCCGAACTCGGCGGCGAACTTCTGCCACAGCGACTCCGAGCCGACCGCGACCTGCACCGGCCCGTCGGCGGCGTGGAACAGGCCGTACGGGGCGAGCGAGGGGTGGTGGTTGCCCTGGGCCCGGCCGACCTCGCCGGCCACCGTATAGGCGGTGCCCTGGTAGGCGTGCACGCCGACCACCGAGGCCAGCAACGAGGTGCGCAGCACCCGGCCGCGGCCGGTGCGCTCGCGCTCGTACAGCGCCGCGGCGACGGCGTAGGCGCCGTTCATACCGGCCAGCAGGTCGGAGATCGGGACGCCGATCCGTTGCGGCTCAGCGGGATCGGGACCGGTGACCGACATCAGCCCGGCCTCGCCCTGGGCGATCTGGTCGTACCCGGCGCGGCCGCCCTCGGGTCCGTCGTGACCGAAACCGCTGATCGACAGGATCACCAGTCCGGGGTTCAGGTCGTGCAGCGTCTCGGTGGTGAACCCGAGCCGGTCGAGCACCCCGGGCCGGAAGTTCTCGACCAGCACGTCGCCGTGACGCACCAGCCGGGTGAGGGTCTCGCGGCCGTCGTCCGACTTGAGGTCGAGGACGATCGATTCCTTGTTCCGGTTGCAGGACAGGAAGTACGTCGAGACCCGGTCGTCCTGCGGGCCGACGAACGGCGGTCCCCAGCCCCGGACGTCGTCCCCGGTCGCCGACTCGACCTTGATCACCCGGGCACCCATGTCGCCGAGCAACATGGTGGCGTGCGGGCCGGCCAGCGCCCGGGACAGGTCGATCACGGTGATCCCGGTCAGCGGGCCAGTCATCAGGTCACTCCTTCGTCGCGGATGCGGCAGTCGTGGGTACGACGCTCGCGGATACAGCGGTGCGGCCACTCAGAGCCAGTCGCAGTCGGCGGCCCGGGCGCCACCCGCCAGGCTCGCATATCCCGGACCGCGGTCGAAGAACGGCTCGGCACCGCGGGCCGAGCGGCGCTCGGCACGAAGCGCGTCGGACGCCGCGACATCGATCACCGGCTCGTCCTTGGTGCCGCCGGCCACCACGCCGTAGTCGGCGCGGGCACCGTCGAAGGACACCTTGCCCCAGCGCAGGTCGCGTTCCACCTCGGCGTAGCTGCGCTCCAGCGGGTCGCCCCAGCCACCGCCTCCGGTGGTCCGGATCCGGATCACCTGCCCGGCGGTCACCGGTTCGGCGTCGGCGAGCGCGTCGACGGTGCGCTCGTCCGGTCCGCCGAGGTCGACGGTCACCTCGAACGGGCGGCCGGCCTTGCCTCCCTTGACCCCCCAGCAGGCCAGGATCGACCGGTCGGCGATCGACATGAAGTTGGCGTCGCGCAGCATCCTGATCTGCTTCTCGTAGCCGAGACCGCCGCGGTAGCGGCCGGCGCCGCCGGAGTCGACGGCCAGACCGAGCCGCTCGACCACGAACGGGAAGCGGCTCTCGGTGAACTCGGTCGGCAGGTTGCGGGAGTCGGGGACGACGTGGATGGTGTC
>DAIOVT010000030.1:0-17014 GCA_036758885.1 Kineosporiaceae bacterium | reverse complement strand
GAGATCGCGGCCCTCGGTGCCCATGTCGCCGAAGGTCATCACCGAGAGCTCGCCGCCGAGCACCGAGCGGTAGAACTCCATGGCCTCGCGGGCCTGAGCGTCCTTGAAGTTCAGGTACGGGTTGAGTCGTGTCGTCATAGCGGCACACTAGGACCGAACAGTGGCGCGGCTCTCGATCCCTGGCAATATTGTGTTTTGCAGATTCTTGAAAGAGTCAAACAGAAATGCAAAACTGCAAAACATGACGTCGGAGTCTGTGCACCAGACACTCGCCGAACTCCAGCGGCTTGGAACGGACACCCATCTGGTGGAGGTCAAGTCCGCCGCCGGAGGCCTGCCCAAGAGCATCGGCGAGACCTTGTCCGCATTCGCCAACGGGGACGGCGGGACAGTGATCCTCGGGCTGACCGAGCCTGGTTTCGACCCTGCACCTGGCTTCCGAGCAACGAACATCCGCGATGCCATCGCCCACTACTGCTCCGACGACATGGAACCCCCGATCCGCACCAACATCCAGATCATGGACCTCGGTGAAGGCGCCAAGATCGTGATGCTGGAGATAACGCCCCTGGATCCGATGCGCCAGCCCTCACACATCAAGCGGCTGGGGCCCTATGACGGTTCCTTCATCCGCGGGGGTGATGGCGACCGCCGCCTCACCGCGTACGAGGTGACCCAGCTGCTGTCCAACCGGGCACAACCGATTGAGGACCAACGCCCGATCACCGATGCGACGTTGGCCGACCTCGATCCGCGACGCACTGCGCTGCTGCTGGCCAGGCTGGCCGATCGAGCGCCGCGCGCCTTCGCCGGAGTGGACGACGCCCAAGCCCTGATTCGCGCGGGTGCTCTTGTCGTCGATGAAAGGGGGGTGGCTCGCCCGACCATGGCTGGACTGCTCTGCCTGGGCACATACCCACAGCAATTCCTGCCTCAGGTCTTTGTATCGTTCGTTGCCCTACCAGGAAAAGAGATGGGGCACTCCCTCTCGGACGGGACCCGTTTCCTGGACAACGTCACCTGCGACGGGCCGATCCCCGACATGCTGGGAATGGTGGTCTCCGCGGCCCGCAGAAACATGAATCGAGCGGCCATGATCCGGGCCACCGGACGTGAGGAAAAGTTCGACTATCCGGTCGAGGTCATCCGGGAACTCGTGGTCAATGCCCTACTACACCGAGACTACTCACCGCAGGGCCTGGGAACCCAGGTGCAAGTGGAGTTGTACCCGGACCGACTCGTGGTCAAGAGCCCCGGGGGTCTCTACGGCGGAGTGATCGCGAGTCAGTTGGGCGTTGAAGATGTCTCATCCACCAGGAACGCCACCCTGGCCAAGCTGCTCGCCGATGTCCCCGGCCCCGACGGACTACCCGTCAGCGAGAACCGTGGGTCCGGACTCCCACGAGTGATGGCCGAGCTCCGGCGCGCCGGTATGAGTCCACCGTCCTTCGACATCACGCCAGGACACGTCCACGTCACCGTGCCGCAGCACGCTCTCCTGGACCCAACAACTGTCCAATGGATTACGTCCCTGGGAATAGCGGGGCTGTCCGACGCCCAGCACATCGCGCTCGCACTCATCCATGCAAACGGCAGCGTCTCCAACGAAATGCTCCGAGCCTGGGGAATCGACGCTCATGACGCAACAGGGGCGCTTCGCGATCTGGTGGAGCGCGGGGTGACGACCAAAAGGGGCGGGAGACGCTACGCCGTCTACGAGTTGACGAACCTCGGTCGCGCACACGGATCTGCCGGCACTTCCGCTGCGCCCCTCTTGCCCCTCGGAAAGTCCGAACGGATCGAGATGGAGCTGATATCGATCGTCGAAGCCATCAGGGCGGGCCACGCCACGCCGAACCAGATCGCCACGCGGCTGGGCATCTCCTATGTGACCGCGACACGACGCGTGAACACGCTTGTGGAGCGTGGACGAATCGAAGGGGTTGGCAAAGCACACAGTCGGGGCCGCACGTTTCGGGTATTGGACTGAGCAGGCCTAGCGGGAGGTTGCTTCACGATCAGAGCCGCGCTCACAACTTGGTGACCGGGGCGTAACGCAGCAGCAGCCGTTTCTCGCCCTCGCTGCGGAAGTCGATGTGCGCGACGGCGCGATCGCCCTCGCCGTCCACCTTGAGCACGGTGCCGAGACCGAAGCTGTCGTGGGTGACCTTGTCGCCGGGCTGCAGCGAGATCACCGGACGGTTGCCCGGCGAGCGCACCCCGGGACGCGACGCCAACCGCGCCATCGCCGGTTCCGCGGCACGGCCGCCGGATCCGCCCGAACCGCCCGTGCCTCCCGCGTAGGACGTCGCCTGCAACCGGCGCCAGTCGATCAACCGCTCGGGGATCTCGTCGAGGAACCGGCTGGCCGGGGAGTAGTTCGGGCGTCCCCAGGCCGAGCGCACCACGGCCCGGGACAGGTACAGCCGTTCCCGCGCGCGGGTGATGCCGACGTAGGCGAGCCGCCGCTCCTCGGCGAGTTCGGCGGGCTCGGTGAGCGAGCGCATGTGCGGGAAGATGCCCTCCTCGAGACCGGTCAGGAACACCACCGGGAACTCCAGGCCCTTGGCCGTGTGCAGGGTCATCAGGGTGACCACGCCCAGGTCCTCGTGCTCGGCGTGGCCGGCCTCGCTGTCGGAGAAGGCCTCGTCGGGGATCTGGTCGGCGTCGGCGACCAGCGAGACCTGTTCGAGGAAGGCGTTCAGGTCGCCGGGGGTGCCCTCCTGCTCGGCGGTGGTCTCGAACTCCTTGGCCACCGCACCGAGTTCGGAGAGGTTCTCGATGCGGGTCTCGTCCTGCGGGTCGGAACTGGCGGCGAGTTCGGCCAGGTACCCGGACTCCTCGAGCACCGCCTCGAGAACGGTCGCCGGGCCGGCCCCGCCCTCGACCACGATGCGCAGCCGTTCGAGCATGTCGTTGAACGAGGTGATCGCCGACAACGACCGGGTGGCGATGCCCGGGGCCTCGGCGGCCCGGGTCAACGCCTGCGCGAACGGGATCCGTTCGCGTTCGGACAGCGCCACCACGCAGGCCTCGGCGCGATCGCCGATCCCGCGCTTGGGCACGTTCAGGATCCGCCGCAGGTTGACTGTGTCGGCCGGGTTGGCCAGCACCCGCAGGTAGGCCATCGCGTCCTTGACCTCGCGGCGTTCGTAGAACCGGGTGCCACCGACCACCTTGTACGGCACGCCGGCCCGGACGAACACCTCCTCCAGTGCCCGGGACTGCGCGTTGGTGCGGTAGAACACCGCGACGTCACCGGGGCGGACGCCGTCCTTGCGGAGCCGGTCGATCTCCTCGACCACGAAGGACGCCTCGTCGTGCTCGCTGTCGGAGACGTAGCCGACGATCGGCGCACCGTCGGCGCCCGCCGTCCACAATTTCTTGGGTTTGCGGTCGGGGTTGCGTTCGATCACCGCGTTGGCGGCGGAGAGGATCGTCTGCGTGGATCGGTAGTTCTGTTCCAGCAGAATGGTTCTCACGTTCGGGTAGTCGGCCTCGAACTCGACGATGTTGCGGATCGTGGCGCCGCGGAAGGCGTAGATCGACTGGTCGGCGTCGCCCACCACGGTCAGTTCCGCGGGCGGCACCGCCTCGTGCGGCGCTCCCCCACCGGTCTCCTCGCGCTCGGCCGCCCGCACCGCCTCACCCAGCGAACCGCCGACCAGTTCGCGCACCAGCACGTACTGGGCGTGGTTGGTGTCCTGGTACTCGTCGACCAGCACGTGCCGGAACCTGCGCCGGTAGTGCTCGGCCACGTCGGGGAAGGCCTGCAGGATGTTGACCGTGGTCATGATCAGGTCGTCGAAGTCCATGGCGTTGGCCTGCCGCAGCCGCTGCTGGTACATCGGGTAGGCCTGCGCCAGCGCCTGCTCGACCGGGTTGCCGGTGGCGGCCTGCGACCGGTAGGTGTCCTCGTCGATCAGTTCGTTCTTCAGGTTGCTGACCTGGTGCGAGAACGCCTTGGGCGAGAAGCGTTTCGGGTCGAGATCGAGCTCGCGGCAGACCAGCGCCATCAACCGCCGGGAGTCGGCGGCGTCGTAGATGGAGAAGTTCGAGCGCAGTCCGACATGGGTCGCCTCGCGGCGCAGGATCCGCACACAGGCGGAGTGGAAGGTGGAGACCCACATCCAGCGGGCCTGCGGGCCGATCAGCGAGATCACCCGTTCGCGCATCTCGGCGGCGGCCTTGTTGGTGAAGGTGATCGCCAGCACCTCGCCCGGGTGCACCCCGCGCGCGGCGAGCAGGTAGGCGATGCGGTGGGTGAGCACCCGGGTCTTGCCCGAACCCGCACCCGCGATCAGCAGCAGCGGTGACCCGGAGTGCAGCACCGCCTCGCGCTGCGGCGGGTTCAGCCCCTCGAGCAGCGCCTCGCCGGGGGCTGAGCCCTGCGGCCGTGACGTCGGCTGTGACGTCGGCTCTGGTGTCGGCTGCGGGGTCGGCAGGTCGTCGAACAAGGTGCTCATGGTGGAAGCCACCCTACGTCGAGCCCCCGACAAAGCCTCGAGCGGCAAACCCCGGCTGAGTAGGTTTGCGCCCATGACCATCGGCACCGACGCCCGCGCGGCCTACGACGCCTACGCGGCCAAGGGACTCAAGCTGAACATGCAGCGCGGCCAGCCGGCGGACGCCGACTTCGACCTGTCGAACGAGATGCTCACCGCACTCACCCCCGGCAACGTGCTGATCGACGGTTTCGACGTCCGCAACTACTCGGGCAACACCGTGGCCGGCCTGCCCAGCGCCCGTGCCCTGTTCGCCGAGTACCTCGACCTGGCCCCCGAGAACGTGCTGGTCTGGAACAACGCCTCGCTCGAACTGCAGGCCATGGTCTTCACCTTCGCGCTGCTGCACGGCCTGCCCGCATCACCGGGCCCCTGGTTCGGTCAGGACGCCGCGATCATCGTCACCACCCCCGGGTACGACCGGCACTTCAGCCTGCTCGAGGCCCTCGGCCTGCGGATGATCCCGACCCCGATCACCCCGCACGGGCCGGACGTCGAGACGATCGCCGGGCTCGCCGCTGCCGACCCGACGGTGCGCGGCGTGCTCTTCGTGCCTACCTACAGCAACCCGACCGGCGACTCGATCACCCCGGACGCGGCCCGGCGACTGGCCGGGATGCCCACCGCTGCAGCCGATTTCACGATCTTCGCGGACGACGCCTAGCGCGCCCACCACCTCGGCGAGCCGGACGAGACGGTCAACCTGGTGCAATTGTGCGCCGACGCCGGCCATCCCGACCGGGCCTTCGTCTTCGCCAGCACCAGCAAGATCACGTTCGCCGGTGCCGGGCTCGGATTCGCCGGCACCAGCACCGCCAACATGGCCTGGCTGACCCGGCACATGGGGGTGCAGAGCATCGGCCCGAACAAGGCCGAACAGGCCCGGCACGTGCACTTCCTGCGCAACTACCCGGGCGGGATCCCGGGCCTGATGCGGGCGCACGCGGCGCTGATCGCGCCGAAGTTCGCCGCGATCGACGAGATCCTGTCGGCCGAACTCGGCACCGAGGGCGCCCTCGCGACCTGGACCTCCCCGCGGGGCGGCTACTTCTCCAGCCTGGACACCACCGCCCCGGTCGCCGCCCGGGTGGTCGAACTGGCCGACGCCGCCGGCGTCAGCCTGACCCCGGCCGGCGCCACCTACCCGGGCGGGGTCGACCCGGACAACCGCAACATCCGGCTGGCGCCGACGCGTCCACCACTGGCCGAGGTGCGCGAGGCGATGGCTGTGGTGGCCGCCTGCATCCGGCTGGCCACCCAGGAGTATCACGACAAGGATTGAGCCTTGCCCTGAACGATTAAAGGGTTCAGACTTGTCACATGTTCACTCTGACCGTGGACCAGCGTGATTCTGGCCGCTCCCCCGATCTGGTCGAGGCCACCATCGACCAGCTCTCCCGCTTCCCTGCCCGGCTGGCGCTGGAGCGCACGGCGGGCGACGAGTTCCAGGGCCTGTTCGATGACCCGCAAACGGTGTTGGACGTCGTCCTCGAACTGGTCAGGGCCGACACCTGGCACATCGGCATCGGCTGCGGGGACGTCGAACATCCACTGCCGGCCAGTACCCGGGCCGCCCGCGGGCCCGCGTACGAACTCGCCCGGCAGGCCGTGGAGAAGGCCAAGCGCCGCCCTCAGCACCTGTGCGTCGCCGGCGCCGACGAGTATGCGGCGGGCCAGGCGGACGCCGTGCTGACGCTGCTCGCGGCACTGACCCAGCGCCGCAGCGAGCAGGCGTGGGAGGCGATCGACCTGCGCCACGACGGATTCAGCAACGCCGAGATCGCGGCCAAGCTGGAGATCTCCCGGCAGGCGGTCGGCCAGCGCCTGGCGGCGGGCCTGTGGAACCAGGAGAGCGGTGTCCGCCCGGTGATCGCCGAACTGCTCACCGCGGCGAGCGGGACGGCGAGCCGGTCAGCGGACGGGGAGACGGACGGGGAGACGGACGGGCACGGATGAACCGCTCGGCCCCGAGCCCTGTGACCCGGCACACAGCCCGCGTTAGGGTCCGGCCATGGGGAGAAGCCGTGCCGTGGTCGCCGTCCTTCTCACCCTGGTCCTTGCCTTCTTCGCGGTCCGGGACGCCAGATCGTCACAGACCGAGGGGTCGGCCCGGTCATCGCTGACCCTGATCGCGCCGGCCGCCGCCGGCGGTGGCTGGGACCTGGTGGCCCGCGAGGGACAGCAGGCGTTGCGTACCGGCGCGATCGTCAACACGGTGCAGGTGGTCAACATCCCGGGGGCGGCCGGCACGATCGGCCTCAGCCAATTGGTGCGGCTGCGCGGCGAGGAGAGCACCGTCATGGTGACCGGCACCGTGATGCTCGGCGGCATCGGACGGCGCCCCGACGGCAACACTCTGCAGCAGGTCACCCCGATCGCCCGGCTGGCCGAGGACTTCGAGGTGATCGCGGTCGCGGCCGGCTCGAAGTTCCGCACCCTGCAGGATCTGGTCTCCGCCTGGAAGGCCGCCCCCGCGTCGCTGCCGATCGGCGGCGGCTCGGCGGGCGGGGTCGATCACCTGGTCGCCGGCCAGCTCGCCCGGGCGGCCGGCATCGACGTCTCCACGATCCACTACACCGCGCACGCCGGCGGCGGCGAACTGACGCTCAGTCTGCTCTCCACCGCCTCGGGCACCGTGGACGTCGGGATCAGCGGGTTCAACGACTTCCGCGACCTGATCGAGGCGGGCCGGCTGCGGGTCCTCGCCGTGGTCGCGCCGGAACGGCTCGAGGGCGTCGACGCACCGACCATGACCGAGCTCGGCTACCCGGGTGTCGACCTGGTGAACTGGCGCGGCATCGTGGCGCCGCCCGATCTGAGCGACGCCGAGCGGACCGATCTCGAGGAGATCGTCAGACAGATGGTCGGGACCGAGTCGTGGCAGGCCGCCGTGACCCGCAACCGCTGGGTCGAGAGCCTCGCCTACGGCGACGAGTTCGGCACCTTCCTGGCCACGGAGCAGCAACGCATCGACGGTCTGCTGAAGGAGTTGGGGCTGTTGTGAGTCAGACGCCGCAGAGCCCCCCACCCGAGGCCGGCGATCCCGCGCCCGGGAACGCACAGCCGCTCGGGGCGCTGATCATTCCGCTCACCCTCGCGGCGATCGGTGTCTATCTCGTCGTCGGCACACTCACCATGGACGAGGTCGGCGACGACAACGGCATCTTCGGGCCGCGGATGATGCCCTGGCTGGTCGCCGCGCTCGCCCTGAGCGTGGCGATCACCATGACGATCGACGTGCTGCGATCACGCCGCCGCAGCGCCGCGGCGCAACCAGCTGCTTCCGGCCCAGCCGAACGGTCCGGCGAGCAGACCGGCGAGCAGGCCCCCAACTGGCGGGCGGTGGCGATCGCCGTCGCCGGTGTGGTGGCGTTCATCGTGCTGCTGCCGTTCGCCGGCTGGCTGATCTCGGCGACGTTGCTGTTCGTCGTGATCGCGATGTCCCTGGGCAACCGCAACCATGCGACCAGCCTGATCGCCGGGCTGGCCCTGGCCAGCGTGATCCAGATCGTGTTCAGCGGCTTCCTCGGGCTGAACCTGCCGGCCGGCTTCATCGGGTCACTGTGAAGGGGCGGGTGCACCGATGGACCAGTTGAGCAACCTCGCCTCCGGTTTGCCGACGTCCTGACCCCGGTCAACCTGCTCTGGGTGTTGATCGGCGCCGTGCTCGGCACCGCGGTCGGGGTGCTGCCCGGGCTGGGGTCGGCGATGGCCGTCGCGCTGCTGCTGCCGGTGACCTTCGTGCTCGACCCGACCGCCGCGCTGATCATGTTCGTCGGCATCTACTTCGGCGGTCTGTTCGGCGACTCGATCTCCGGCATCCTGATGAACACCCCGGGCAACTCCACCGCGATCGCGAGCGCGTTCGAGGGCCACCGCATGGCGCTCGACGGCCGAGCCGCGCAGGCCCTCGCCACTGCGGCGATCGGCGCGTTCATCGGCGGCATGATCGCGACCGTACTGGTGGTCTTCTTCGCCCCGGCGATGGCCGCGGCCGCCACCAGGTTCGGGCCGGCCGAGTTCTTCGCGCTGGCGGTCTTCGCCTTCGTCGCCATCTCGTCGGTGGTCTCCGACTCGGCGATTCGCGGGCTGGCCGGTCTGGCCATCGGTCTCACCCTGGCCCTGATCGGTATCGACCAACCCACCGGTACCTCGCGGTTCACCTTCGGCAGCCCGGCGCTTCTCGACGGGATCAGCATCGTGGTGATCACGGTGGCGCTGCTGGCGCTCGGCGAGGTGTTCGCCCAGGCGTCACGGACCGGGCACCCCGACAACAACCGGCTGATCGCCACCGGGGGCCGGCCGTGGTTGTCCGGCAAGGAGTTCCGCGCCGCCCTGCCCGCCTGGTTGCGTGGCACGGCGTACGGGTTGCCGTTCGGGGTGATCCCCGCGGGCGGGGCCGAGGTACCCACCTTCCTCGCCTACGGCACCGAGCGGCGGCTGGACCGGCGCCGTCCGGAACCGACCTTCGGCAAGGGCTCCATCCAGGGGGTCGCCGGACCTGAGGCGGCCGGCAACGCGACCGCGGGGACGGCGATGGGTGCGCTGCTCGCGCTCGGCCTGCCCACCTCGGCGACGGCTGCGGTGCTGCTGGCCGCCTTTCAGCAGTACGGCCTGCAGCCGGGCCCGCTGCTGCTGGAACGCAGCGGCGAGATCGTCTGGGCGCTGCTGGCCAGCTTCTTCCTGGCGATGACGGCGCTGCTGATCCTGAACATGCCGTTCGCGCCGCTGTGGGCCAAGCTGCTCAAGGTGCCGCGCTCGTACCTGTACGCGGGGATCGCCGTGTTCGCCTGCTTCGGCGTGTACGCCGCCGGGGCCAGCGTCACCGACCTGGTGATCATGCTGGGCATCGGGCTGCTCGGGCTGGCCATGCGGTTGTACGACGTGCCGCTCGCGCCGGTGCTGATCGCGGTGATCCTCGGCCCACTGGCCGAGTACTCGCTGCGTGACGCGATGGGCAACTCGGGCAACGATCCGCTGGTTCTGGTCAGCAGCCCGATCACCGTCGTGCTGTACCTGTTGCTGCTCGCCGGACTGATCTGGTCGATGTGGCGCCGCCGGGTCGAGAGGTCGGCCCGCACCGCCTGATCGTGATGATCCGGGCGAAATGTCCTCGGCGCCCGGCATCATGTGGCGGGTGATCACCCCGCCCGCCGGCACCGCGTTGGTGCTGATGCTGACCTACTCCCTCGCCGCCCTGCCGCTGTGGCGCGAGCTGACGGCGCTGCGCCGCACTCGCACCGGCAACCGGATCGTGATCGGCACCGGCACCGCGGTGCTCGCCGTCGCCGGCGCCGTGGCCTGGTCGGAACCCGCGGTGCAGGGCGCGGCCCGGCTGATCGTCCCGGTGGCGGTGATGGTGACGGCCACGCTCGGCGGCGGCCCGGTGGCGACGGCGATGCTGCGGCTGCCCGACCCGGGCCTGCACACCGATCCCGGTCGGCGGGCCGACCCCGACGTGTTGCACGGCGGCGCCTGGATCGGCGCGCTGGAACGGATCGCCATCGCGGGCAGCCTGCTGGCCGGCTTCCCCGAGGGCGCCGCCGTGGCCCTGGGCCTGAAGAGCCTGGGCCGGTACCCGGAGCTGCGTGACGCTGCGGCCGCCGAGCGGTTCATCATCGGCACCTTCACCAGCGCACTGTGGGCCTGCTGCTGCGGGGCCGTCGGAATCGAGCTTCTGCGCTGATCCGGGTTAGATTCGCTGCCGTGAGCGCCAACCCGCTGCCGGACACCGACATCTCCCGCGTGCTGTGCGTCGCCGCGCACCCCGACGACCTCGACTTCGGCGCCTCGGGAACCATCGCCTCGTTCACCGCCGCGGGCATCGAGGTGGCCTACCTGCTCTGCACCCGCGGCGACGCCGGCGGTTTCGACGACACCCCACGCGAGCAGATGGCACCGCTGCGCGAGGCCGAGCAGCGCGAGGCGGCCGCCGCCGTCGGGGTCGGCGACGTCCGGTTCCTGGACGGCTACCACGACGGCCTGCTCGAGCCGACGATCGCGTTGCAGCGCGACATCGCCCGGGTGATCCGGCAGTTGCGTCCGGACCGGATGATCGTCCAGTCCCCGGAACGGAACTGGGAGCGACTCGGCGCGAGCCATCCCGACCACCTGGCCGCCGGCGAGGCCGCCGTCCGCGCCGTCTACCCGGCCGCGCGCAATCCGTTCGCCTTTCCCGAACTGCTCGCCGACGAAGGCTTGGAGCCATGGGCGGTGCGCGAGCTGTGGCTGATGGCGCACCCGGCACCCGATCACGTGGTGCGGGTGGACGACACCTTCGGCGCCAAGATCGCTGCGCTGAAGGCGCACCGCAGCCAGACCTCGCACCACGAGGATCTCGAGGGCATGCTGCGTGGCTGGGGGTCGATGATCGCCGCCCGGTTCGGCCTGCCCGAGGGTGCCCTCGCCGAGCCGTTCAAGGTGGTCAGCATCGCCTGACCGGCGCGAGACCACCTGCGCCGCAGCGGGTCACCCACAGCGCGGTCATGGCGTGCGCCGGCGCAGGGTGGCCGCGCCGAGCGCGACCAGCACCAGCACGAAGGCGACGATCAGGGCGATGTCCGTGCCGACCTGCGACGCGGCGTCGGCACTGGTCGAGATGGTGCGCATCGCGTCGACCGCGTACGACAACGGCAGCACGTTAGAGATCAGTTCGAGCACCCGGGGCATGCCCTCGCGCGGCATCAGCAGTCCGCAGAGCAGGAACTGCGGCAGCACGAACGCCGGCAAGAACTGCACCGCCTGGAACTCGGTGGCGGCGAACGCGGAGAGGAACAGCCCGAGCGCGGTACCGAGCAGTGCGTCGAGGACGGCGATGACGATCAGCAACCAGGGCGGCCCGGCGACGTCCAGGTCGAGCACGTAGAGCGCGAACGCCGAGGCCACCAGTGCCTGGATCGCGCCAAGCGCCCCGAAC
Organism: Kineosporiaceae bacterium; assembly: GCA_036758885.1. Taxonomy (GTDB): domain Bacteria; phylum Actinomycetota; class Actinomycetes; order Actinomycetales; family Kineosporiaceae; genus DAIOVT01. The sequence continues at coordinate 5,593 of DAIOVT010000030.1, read as the reverse complement.
GCCACCGCGTAGCCGCCGATCACGTCGCCCTTGCCCACCGGCAGGGTGAGCAGACGTTCCAGGGTGCCGGTGCTGCGTTCGCGCAGGGTGACGATGCTGGTCACCAGGAACATCACCAGGAACGGGAACAGTCCGAGCAGCGGCGCTCCCAGACGGTCGAAAACCGCTGTGCCGGAATAGATCCAGGCGAGCAGACCGATCAGTACACAGGGCACCACGAGCAGCATGCCGAGGGTGCGGTGGTCGTGGCTCACCTGGCGCAGCACCCGGCCCGCGGTGAGCAGGGTCAGCCGCGGGCTCACGGCGCCACCTGCTCGGCCCCGAGGGTCTCCGCCCCGGCCTCGACCAAGCGCAGGAACGCGCCGTCGGCGTCGGCGGCGCCGGTTCGGGCGAGCAGTTCGGGCAGTGTCGCATCGGCGTAGAGCCTGCCCTCGTGCAACAGCAGCAGCCGGTCGCAGCGGCCGGCCTCGTCCATCACATGACTGGAGACGATCAACGTCACCCCCTGGGATGCCAACTGCCGGAACAGGTTCCACAGATCGCGGCGCAGCACCGGGTCCAACCCGACGGTCGGCTCGTCGAGCACCAGCAACTCCGGGGTGCCGACCAGGGCGGCACCGAGCGAGACCCGGCTGAACTGCCCTCCGGAGAGCGCACCCACCCTCGCCGAGCGGTGCGAGGTCAGGTCGATCTCGGCGAGAACCCGGTCGAACCTCGGCTGCCACCCGGCGCCGCGGCACCCCGACCACCGCGGCGAAGTAGGCCAGGTTCTCCTCGACGCTGAGGTCGGCGTAGACGCTCGGCGCCTGGGTCACGTAGCCGACCCGGCGGCGCAGCGCCTTCGAGCCGGCCGGGTGGCCGAGCACGCTCACCCTGCCGGACGTGATCCGCTGGACGCCGACGATCGAGCGCAACAGCGTCGACTTGCCGCCACCGCTCGGCCCGAGCAGACCGACCACCTGCCCCGCACCGACCTGCAGCGACAGATCCGGCAGCACCGTTCGGCCGCCACGACTGACCTGGAGCCCCTCGATCAGCACCGCGGGGACGCCGTCCGAATTCATCATGTGATGAAATTACGCCCGTCAGCGCTCGGCATCAAGTCCCCCCTCGCGCGAGAAGATCCGTTCTGTTGGACACGAACCCGCCAATAAGTGGGGGTTTCGTGTCCAACAGAACGGATCATGAATCCAGGGGGCCGGTGAGGTAGCCCTGCACGGTGGGTGTGACCAGATCGATCAGGTCCTCGACGTCCATCGAGGTGATCGGCTCGAGGCCGATCACGTACCGCACCAGGCCGGCGCCCAGCAACTGCGAGGCGACGAGGTTGACCCGCAGATCGGCCTCGGCGCTGCTGATCGCGGCGGCACCGCCGGCGGCTGTGAGCACCTCGGTGACACGGGAGAAGACCATTCGCGTGACGAACTGCTTGATCATGCCGACGTTCAGGCTGCCGCCGACCACGGCGCGGAACACCTCCCGGTTCTCGGGTGGGTCCCAGGCGGTGAAGAAGAGCCGGACGGCGCGCGCGCCCAGCTCGCCGGGTGTCGCGCCGGCGAGCGCGGCGACCAGCTGTTCCGGACGCAGCGGCACGCCGATCGCGGCGATGAACAGATCGTCCTTGCCGGAGAAGTAGTGGTGAACGAGGCGGGGGTCGACCCCGGCGGCACGGGCGATACCGCGCATCGTCGCCCCGTCGTAGCCGCGGGCCGAGAACTCGGCCCGGGCCGCGACCAGAATCGCGCCGCGGGTGTCCTCGTCCGCCGGACGAGGACCCCGGCGGCGTGATCCCTGTTGGCTCATAGCGGGTGACGTTAGCCGAGCACGGCCGGCACCCGGCTCACAGCGGAGCCTCGGCCTCCGCCCGTTGCGACTCGATACCGGAGGAGGTGCGCAGCGGCTCCTCGGGCAGGAACCAGATCAGCACCAGCGCCACCGCCAGCACACCGGCCCCGATCAGGAACACGCTGGTGATCGCGTCGGAGAAGCCGACCAGGAACGGCCGGGCCAGGCGCGGGTCGAGGTGGGCCAGGAACGAGGAGTCGTCGAGCACCTGCGACATGCCGCCCAGGCCCGCCTCGGGATGTGCGATCGCCTGCAACACAGGGGCGTTCGCCGGGTCGGCACGCACCGCCGGGTCGGCCAGCGCGGCCTGGAACTGCGGCGTCGGAGCGATCTGGGTGAATGCCGAGCCGATCGTCTCGGGCAGCCGGTTGAACAGCACCGACAGGAACACCGCGGTGCCCAGGGTGCCGCCGAGCTGACGGAAGAAGGTCGCCGACGCGGTGGCCACCCCCATGTCGGAGGCCGGGACGGCGTTCTGGATCGCCAGCACCAGGGTCTGCATGTTGAAGCCCAGCCCCAGGCCGAAGATCAGCGCGTAGAGATCGACCACGACGATCGAGGTGTCGGCGTCCAGGCGGTGCAGCAACAACATCGCCGCGACCAGCAGGAACAGCCCGACGATCGGGAAGACCTTGTACCGCCCGGTGCGCGAGATCGTCTGGCCGGAACCGACCGAACCGCTCATGATGCCGACCATCAGCGGCAGCATCAGCAGCCCGGCCTCGGTGGGCGAGTAGCCCTTGACGATCTGCATGTAGAGCGGCAGGCAGGCCAGGCCGCCGAACATACCCATGCCGATCACCGCGTTGAGCACCGTGCCCAGGCTGAAGGTGCGACCGCGGAAGAGCCGCAGCGGGATCAGCGCGTCGTTGCCGATGGCCCGCTCGGCGAACACGAAGGCGACCACGCCGATCGCACCGATGACGAAGCAGGCGATGGAACGTCCACTGGCCCAACCCCATTCACGGCCCTGCTCGGCGACGATCAGCAGCGGCACCAGGGCGACGATCAGGGCGGCGGCACCCGGGTAGTCGATCCTGTGGTCGCGGCGGATGTGCGGCAGGTGCAGGGTGCGCATCACCAGGAACAGCGAGACGATGCCGATCGGCACGTTGACCAGGAACACCCAGCGCCAGCCGGTGACGCCGAGAATGCTGCTCTGACCGGCGAAGAAGCCGCCGACCACCGGGCCGAGCACGCTCGAGGTGCCGAAGACGGCGAGGAAGTAGCCCTGGTAGCGGGCCCGCTCCCGGGGGGCGACCAGGTCGCCGACGATCGCCAGGGCCAGCGAGAAGAGACCGCCGGCGCCGATGCCCTGGAACGCCCGGAAGGCGGCCAGCTGGTACATGCTCTGCGCGAAACCGCACATGGCAGAACCGATCACGAAGATCGAGATCGCCGCCAGGAAGAACGGACGGCGCCCGTACAGGTCGGACAGCTTGCCGTAGAGCGGGGTGGCGATCGTCGAGGTGATCAGGTAGGCCGTGGTCACCCAGGCCTGGACGCTCAGGCCCTGCAGGTCGTCGGCGATGGTCCGGATCGAGGTGGCCACGATGGTCTGGTCGAGCGCGGCCAGGAACATTCCTGACATCAACCCGGCGAGGATCACCAGGATCTGCCGGTGGGTGAAGACCGGCGCGGCCGGTGGCATGGTGTCCGCAGTGGACATCGGGACTCCTTGAAGGATTGCCCGTGGGCAAACTGATTGTGCGAGAAACCTGTTGAGAAAGCGCCGGCGGTCAGCCGGTGCCGGGGCGCAGGCGCTCGAACTCGTCGTTGAGTTTGCGCATCAGGGCGGTGAGGATCGCGACGTCCGAGGGGTCCCAGTCGGCAAGGACCCCGTTGATCATCTCGATCCTGGCGTTGACGAACTCCTCGATCACCTGGCGGCCACGATCGGTCAGCACGAGCTGGACCGCCCGGCCGTCGTCCGGGTCGCACTGCCGGCCGAGCAGGCCCGCCTTGACCAGCTGGGTGACGTAACGACTGGTCGTCGAGCGATCGAGCATGGTGGCATCGGCGATCTCGCCCTGTCTGCGGGCGTCGCCGGCGCGATAGAGAGCGAAGAGAAGGGGGACGGCGCCGAGGTCGATGCCCTCGGGCACGTGGACGGCCATCCTGGCCTTGAGCACGTGCAGCAGCCGGGCGTGCCTGACCAGCTCACCGCTCAACTCGGCGACGGCGGCCGCGTCGGAGCCGGCGCGTGGCGAGACCTGGGGCACGTGGTTAGTTGTAGCACACAACTAGTTGTGTGCTACAACAATCCAAATGGGTGACCTTGTGTTCACCCGGGGCGGACGGCCTCAGAGAAGACGGCGGTCGGCGGCCCAGCGGGTCAGTTCGTTGCGGTTGGACAGCTGCAGCTTGCGCAGCACCGCCGAGACGTGGGTCTCCACGGTCTTCACCGAGATGAAGAGCTCCTTGGCGACCTCCTTATAGGTGTACCCGCGGGCGATCAGCCGCATCACCTCGCGCTCACGGGCGGAGAGCCGGTCGAGCTCGTCGTCCACCGAGGCGACCTCCCCGGCACCGGCGCCGAAGGCGTCGAGCACGAACCCGGCGAGCCGCGGCGAGAACACCGCGTCGCCGTCCGCGACCCGGTGCACGGCGGCGGCCAGCTCCGGGCCACTGATCGTCTTGGTGACGTAACCCCTTGCCCCGGAACGGATCACAGCGATCACGTCCTCGGCGGCGTCGGACACCGACAGGGCCAGGAAGCGCACCGGCGGGTCGGCGTCCACGGCCATCACGTCGGCGCTGCGCTGCAGCACCTCCTTGGCCCCCGGGCGGACCATGCCACCGGGCAGGTGCACGTCGAGCAGCACCACGTCGGGGCGCAGCGTGTGCACCCGCTCGATCGCGGACTCGACGTCCTCGGCCTCGCCGACGATCTCGATCCTGGGGTCGCTGGAGAGCTCGGTACGTACCCCGGAGCGCACCATGGCGTGGTCGTCGACCAGCAACAGCCGGATGGTCACGGCACCTCTTCCTTCTCACGTTCGCTCGTGTCACGTTCGTTCTTGTCACGTTCGTTCTTGTCATCCGCCTCGACGGCCTGGTCGGCGTCGAGGTCGGGCAGCTTCAGCCGGATCTCGGTGCCCTCCCCCGCGACACTGCGCACCTCGGCCGTGCCACCGTGCCGGCTCATGCGTTCGAGGATCGAACGCCGCACACCGTAACGGTCGCCGGGCACGGCGTCGGGGTCGAACCCGTCGCCGCGGTCGCGCACCGAGGCCTCGAGCCCCTCGGGGGTGGCCTCGGCGTAGACGGTGACCGGCGGACGCCCGTGCCGGACGGCGTTCAGGGTGGCCTCGCGCAGGGCCGCGACCAGCGCGGCGCCCCGGGAGTCGAGTTCCCGGTCGCCCACCACCACGGCGTCGACCGCGACCGCGTGCCGGTCCTCGACCTCGGCGACCACGGCCTGCACGGCACCGGAGAGGCGCTGCCCGCGGGCCGGCTGGTGCGAAGCCGGGCCGCCGCCGTAGATCCAGCCCCGAAGATCGCGTTCCTGGGCCCGGGCCAGCCGCATCACCTGCGCGGAGTCGCCGCTGTTGCGCTGGATCAGGGCCAGGGTCTGCAGCACCGAGTCGTGCAGGTGCGCGGCGATGTCGGCGCGTTCGGCCTCCCGCGCCCGGGCCGCCCGTTCGGTGTCGAGGTCGCGCCAGAACCGCACCGCCCACGGGGCGAGCACCAGCAGCACCCCGCCGAGGACGACCGCCACCGCCAGCAATACCCGGCCGGCGTAGGC
>DAIOVT010000029.1:0-17094 GCA_036758885.1 Kineosporiaceae bacterium | reverse complement strand
CTGCGGGGCACTCGGCGGCGCACTCGCGGCCGGAATGCTGGCCGGGCTGGACCGGGAGCAGCTGGTCGACGTGCTCGGCGTCTCGGCGTCCATGGCCTCCGGGATCATCGAGGGCAACCGCACCGGCGGCACCGTCAAACGGATGCACTGCGGCTGGGCCGCACACTCGGCAATCGTTGCGGCGCAACTGGTTCGGCGAGGATTCACCGGTCCGCCGACGGTGCTCGAGGGACGCTTCGGCTTCTTCGAGGCGTTTCTGCGCGGCGAGGCCGACCCCGACGTGGTGCTGCGCGACCTGGGGTCGCACTGGTCGGTGCCGGAGATCTTCTTCAAGCCCTACCCCGCCAACCACTTCACCCACACGGCGGTCGACGCCGGGCTGGCCCTGTTCCACCGCGGGGTCCGGGCCGAGCAGGTGGTGGGCGTCCGGCTCGGGGTGCCGACGTCCGTGGTGCGCACCATCGGCGACCCGATCGAGACCAAGCGGGCGCCGCAGACCGGTTACCAGGCACAGTTCAGCGGCCCGTACGCCGTGGTCGCCGGTCTGCTCGGCGGCGGTGGCGGCCTGGCCATGGGCCTGGACGACTACCGCGACGACCTGGCCACCGACCCCGCCCGCCGGGCTCTGATGGAGCGGGTCGTCGTCGTCCCGGACGCATCCTGCGACGCGGTCTTCCCGCACGAGTTCCCCGCCGTCGTCACCGTCACGCTGCACGACGGCACCGAGCTGACCGAATCGGTGCTGACCACCCGGGGCGGTCCGCGGCGTCCGCTCTCGGCCGACGAGCTGGGCCTGAAGTTCGCGATGAACTGCGCCGGACGGCTCACCCCCGAGGCCGCCGGCGCCGTGCGGGGCGCCGTCCTGCGTCTCGGTCCGGAACGCACCGGGCAGCCCGGGCCCGCCGCCGAACCCGGCGAGGTGATGCGCCGGCTGGGCGCCCTGACCTCGCCCGAAGCACCTCGCCCCACGACCCCCACCGCCGTCTGAGGAGTCCGCCGTGACCGGTCCCGATCTCGTGATCACCAACGTCCAGGTGGTCCACCACGACCACGCCGAGCCGCAGGCCTGGGACGTCGCCGTCACCGGCGGCGTGATCAGCGCGGTCGGCCCGGGCATCGACACCCGCGGCGCCGCCGAGGTGCTGGACGGCGCCGGCCGGCTGCTGTTCCCCGGCGTCGTCGACGCCCATCAGCACTGGGGCATCTACAACGAGCTGGCGACCGACGCCCGCAGCGAGAGCCGGGCCTGCGCCCAGGGCGGGGTGACGACCGCGCTCACCTACATGCGCACCGGGCAGTACTACCTGAACAAGGGCGGCGCGTACCGCGACTTCTTCCCCGAGGTGCGCGCGCGGGTCGAGGGGGTGGCCCACGTCGACTACGGCTTCCACCTGGCGCCGATGAGCCGCGAGCACCTCGGCGAGGTGCCCGCCCTGGTCGCCGAGCACGGGGTGACCTCGTTCAAGATCTTCATGTTCTACGGCAGCCACGGCCTGCACGGGCGGTCGAACAGCCAGAGCGACTTCCTGATGATCCCCGAGGACGAGCGCTACGACATCGCCCACTTCGAGTTCGTCATGCGGGCGGTGCAGAAGGCCCGCCAGGAGAACCCGGACATCGCCGACGAGATCTCGCTGTCGCTGCACTGCGAGACCGCCGAGATCATGACCGCCTACACCCGCATGGTCGAGGAGGCCGGCGAGCTGACCGGGCTCGAGGCCTACAGCGCCTCCCGGCCGCAGCACTCCGAGGGGCTGGCGGTCACCATCGCCGCCTACCTGGCGCACGAGACCCAGCTGCCCACGATCAACCTGCTGCACCTGTCCTCGGCGAAGGCGCTGGACGCCGCCCTGCGGATGGCCGCGGCGTTCCCCCGGGTGGACTTCCGCCGCGAGGTGACCATCGGCCACCTGCTCGCCGACGTCGACACCGCGCAGGGGCTCGGCGCCAAGGTGAACCCGCCGATCCGGCCCCGCGAGGACGTCGAGGCGCTGTGGCGGCACGTGCTCGCCGGCGAGGTCGACTGGGTGGTCAGCGATCACGCCTGCTGCCGCGAGGAGATGAAGTTCGGCGAACCCGCGGACGACGTCTTCGTCGCCAAGTCGGGCTTCGGCGGCGCCGAGTACCTGCTGCCGGGGCTGGTCAGCGAGGGCCGCCGGCGCGGCCTGGCGATGGGTGACGTCGCCCGGCTCACCTCGTGGAACCCCGCGCGGCGCTTCGGTCTGCGCAGCAAGGGCGCCGTCGCCGTGGGCCTGGACGCCGACCTCGCGCTGGTCGACCCGCACACCACCTGGACCGTGCGGGCCGCGCAGAGCGAGTCCGCCCAGGAGTACACGCCCTTCGAGGGTTTCGAGCTGACCGCCGCGGTGACCGACACCTTCCTGCGCGGCAACCGGATCCTGCACGACGGCAAGGTCGCCGGCACCCCCAGGGGCCGGTTCCTGCATCGGCCGACGGGTCGATGAGGCCGGGTCGATGAGTGCCGGGGATCGGCTGGCGCGCAGCCTGCTCTACGTGCCGGGCACCCACACGCGCTGGTTGCCGAAGGCCTGGGCCGGCGGCGCCGACGCGGTGATCCTCGACCTCGAGGACGGCGTCGCCGCCGACCGCAAGCAGGAGGCCCGCGGCCTGGCCCGGGCGGCGATCGAGGAACACGGCGCGGCCGGCGCGAGCAGCGGCCAGCTGTGGGTCCGGGTCGACGGCGATGCGGTCGAGACCGACCTCGAGGCGGTGCTGCGCCACGGGTTGCACGGCGTCGTGCTGCCGAAGGCCGAGCCGCGCTCGCTGGCCGCCCTGGCCGAGGTGATCGCGCGGCTGGAAGCGTCCAGGAACCTTCCGGACGGCGCCACCCAGGTCGTCGCGCTCGTCGAGACCGCGGTGGGTGCACAGCGGATCGAGGAGCTGGCAGGGTCGGCCCGGGTGAGCCGGTTGGCACTGGGCGAGGCCGACCTCGCCGCCGATCTGGGCATCCGCCCGGACGCCCGGCGCACCGAACTCTTCCCACTGCGTTTCGCCGCGGTGCTCGCCTCCGCGGCCGCCGGGCTGCCCGCGCCGATCGGCCCGGTGCACACCGTCATCGACGATCTCGACGGGTTGCGCAGCACCTGCGAAGACCAACTGCGGCAAGGGTTTCGGGCTCGCACCGCGGTGCACCCGCGCCAGGTCGCGGACATCAACGCAGCGTTCTCGCCGTCCGCCGAGGAGATCGCCTCCGCACGCCGCACCGTGAGCGCGTTCGAGGCCGCGCTGGCCTCCGGACAGGCCGTCGGACGTGACGAACACGGGGTGGTGCTGGACCGGGCCACCGTGCGGCACTCCCGCGAGGTGCTGGCCCGAGCCGCCCCCTCCTCCCCGTGATCATGCAGAACTGTTCGCTCACCCCGCCGTGATCATGCAGAACCGCACGCCCGTGTTCAGGGTGTTAGGCGTTCTGCAACGCAGAACCGATGGACTGGCACGTCCCGGCGTCGAGTCGGAAGGTGTGCGTGCTCGAAGCGCGTGATCGCGCAGGTCCGCGGCACTCTCGGCGCCCTATTCATGATCGTTTCTCTGCCCGAAGCCTTCTGCACAACAGAATCAGGTGTTCTTCCGTGGGGTGCGGCGTGACCGTACTTGCATGACCCCCACCGAACCGGCCGGCCGTTTCACGGCGGTCGAAGCGCCCGACCAACCAGACGTCACACCCGCCTTGGAGCAGCTCTACCGCGGGTTCTCGGACGATTTCCTGGTCCCACTCTGGACCGAGATCGGTGACCTGATGCCGGCCCACCCGCGATCGCGCGCGGTGCCGCACGTGTGGCAGTGGCAGCGCCTGGTTCGCCTTGCCGAGCAGGCCGGCGAGCTGGTGCCGGTCGGTCGCGGGGGAGAGCGCCGGGCCATCGCCCTGGCCAATCCGGGGCTTGCCGGCCGGCCTTTCGCCACCCCCACGCTCTGGGCCGCCATCCAGTACCTGATGCCCGGGGAGGACGCTCCCGAGCACCGTCACACCCAGCATGCCTTCCGGTTCGTCGTCGAGGGCTCGGGGGTGTGGACGGTCGTCGGCGGCGACGCGGTGCCGATGAACCGGGGTGACTTCCTGCCCCAGGCCGGCTGGAACTGGCACGCCCACCACAACGCCACCGACCGGCCGATGGCGTGGATCGACGGGCTCGACATCCCGTTCCAGTACGTGACCGAGACCCAGTTCTTCGAGCTCGGGCGCGAGGAGATCAGCGACGCCGAACGGATCACCCCCGAGCGCAGCCGTTCCGAACTGCTCTGGGGCCACCCGGGTCTGCGCCCGGTCGGCGTCGGGCAATCGGCGCCCGGGACACCGCTGCTGGCCTACAAGTGGGAGCACACCGACCGGGCCCTGACCGACCAGCTGGCGGTGGAGCAGGCGGGGTTCGCCGGCACCGTGGAGCCCGGTCACGCCGCGGTCCGCTACACCGATCCGGTCACCGGGGGCGATGTCCTACCGACGATCCGGGCCGAGTTCCACCGCGTGGTCCGCGGCGCCGAGACGGCTCCCGCGCGCGAGACCGGGTCCAGCGTTTACCAGGTCTTCGACGGCTCCGGCACGGTCACCGTCGGCGACCAGACCTGGTCGGTCGGCCGCGGCGACCTCTTCGTGGTGCCGTCCTGGCAGCCCTTCTCGGCGCGCTCGGAGGCAGGCGTGACCGACTCCGACTCCGGGGCGCTCGACCTGTTCCGCTTCAGCGACGCCCCGGTCTTCGAGGCGCTCCGCCTCGACCGCTCCCACCGGGAGCCCCGATGACCAGGCTCGCCACCGTTCGCACCCCCGAAGGCACCCGCGCCGTCCGGCTCGAGGGGCAGGTGCATGTCGACCTCGGCCACGCCGACGTCGGCGCCTACCTCGCGGCCGGATCGCCCGAACCGGCGCCCGGTGCCGCCGGTCACCCGGTCGACGGCGCGGACTTCGCCCCCCTGGTGACCGATCCCGCGAAGGTGATCTGCGTCGGTCACAACTACTCCAACCACATCCGCGAGATGGGCCGCGAGCTGCCGGCCTACCCGACCCTCTTCGCCAAGTTCGCCGACTCGCTGATCGGCGCCCACGACGACATCGTGAAGCCGGCCGAGACCGACGCGCTCGACTGGGAGGTCGAGCTGGTCGTGGTGATCGGCGCCGAGGTGCGCCGGGCGAGCGAGACCGAGGCGGCCGCGGCGATCGCCGGGTTCACGATCATGAACGACGTCTCGTTGCGGGACTGGCAGTTCCGCACCGTCGAGTGGACCCAGGGCAAGGCCTGGGACGCGACCACGCCGGTGGGCCCCTACCTGGTCACGCCCGAGGAACTGCCGGGTGGTCTGCGCCCGGCCCTCGGGGTGAGCACGACGGTCGACGGCGAGGTGATGCAGCGCGACGACACCGGCACGCTGCTCTTCGACCCGGTCACGCTGGTGCGCTACGTCTCGACAATGACCCGGCTGCGCCCCGGCGACCTGATCGCCACCGGGACGCCGTCCGGGGTCGGCCACGCCCGTGACCCGAAGGTCTACCTGGCGCCCGGACAGACCGTGGTCACCGCGATCGAGGGCATCGGCTCGTGTGTCAACCGGATCGTCGGGGAGCCATGACGCCGCCCGGCACCGCCGGCGCGCGCAGCCGGCCGGTCGCCCGAACGACATTCACCGATGCTCCGGATCTCGGTCCGTGGGCTGTGACCTGAGGAGGAGACATGACTACCGACGCGATCGTGGTCGGCGGCGGCATCGGCGGGCTGAGCACCGCATTCGCCTTGACCCGGGCAGGCCTTTCCGTGCGTGTGCTGGAGCAGGCCTCCGCCTTCGGGGAGGTGGGTGCCGGCATCCAGCTGGCCCCGAACTGCACCCGGATCCTGGACGACTACGGCCTGCTCGAGGAGGCCAGGTCGCTGGGCGTCGTGCCGACCGCCATGGTGATGCGGGACGCCGTCGACGCCACCGAGCTGACCCGGCTCGACCTGGTCGATCTCGAGCGACGCTACGGCTTCCCCTACCTCGTGATCCATCGCAGCGACCTGCACGGTCTGTTCCTGCGTGCCTGCGAGCGGCTCGGGGTCGACCTGGTGACCGATGCCCACGTCACGGCCTACGAGAACACCGAGGACGGCGCCCGGGTCACCCTCGCCGACGGCAGCACGCACCGGGCACCGGTGGTCATCGCGGCCGACGGCCTGCACTCGGTGGCCCGGTCCCTGCTGATCGGCGACGAGCCGGTGTCGTCCAGCTACGTGGCCTACCGCGGCACGGTGCCGGTCGCCGAGACCGGCGGCCGTCCCGTCGACCTCTCCGAGGTGGTCGTCTACGTCGCCCCCGGGTGTCACTTCGTGCACTACGGCCTGCGCGGCGGTGAGCTGCTCAACCAGGTCGCCGTCTTCGAGTCGCCCAAAGCGATTGCGGGAGAAGAGGATTGGGGAACCCCTGACGAACTCGATGCCGCCTTCGACAAGACCTGCGCCGCGGTGCGAGAGGGCATCCCGCACATGTGGCGGGACAAGTGGTGGCGGATGTACGACCGTGACCCGATCGAGAACTGGGTGCACGGCCGGATCGCCCTGCTCGGAGATGCCGCGCATCCCCCGCTGCAGTACATGGCGCAGGGGGCGATCATGGCCATCGAGGACGGCTGGGTGCTGTCCGAGCATGTGGCCCGGCTGCGTCGCGACCAAGGAGACGTCGACTGGGACGCCGCCCTCGGTGCCTATCAGGCGGTCCGCACGGAGCACTGTCGCCGTGTGGTCACGACCGCCCGGGCCTGGGGCGAGCTGTGGCACCTCGACGGGCCGGCCCGCGAGCAGCGCAATGCCCTGCTGCGCGCCCGCGACGTGCACGACTACACCTACACCGACTGGGTCTACGGGCCGACCGCCCTGGTCCCGGAGAACGAGCCGCCGATGTTCCCGATCGTGCCCCTGGACGGCGCCGAGGCGAGGAGAAGGACGATGAACCGATCGATGAACCGATCGATGACCGTCGACGACGGGCGGGTGACCGCCCGGGCCGCGCGGGCGGCCGAGATCGCCGCACTGGCCGAGCGTGAGTGGCGGCTGCTGATCGGCGGCGCCCTCGTGCCGGCCGAGGGGGGCGCCACCTTCGCGGTGAGCGATCCCTTCACGCAGCGACCGGTCGCGGACGTCCCGGACGCATCGCCGTCCGACGTCGACCGGGCGGTCGCCGCTGCCGAGGCGGCACTGCCCGGCTGGCGGGCGACGCCGGCCCTGCGGCGCGCCGACCTGGTACGGCGCTTCGCCGACCTGATCGAGCAGCACGGTGAGGAGCTGGCTCTTCTCGACACGATCGACGCCGGGTCACCGATCTCCAACGCACGCTTCGACGTCGAGATCGCGCTGGGCCAGATGCGGATGTATGCCGGGTTCGCGCTCGAGATGAAGGGGACGACGGTTCCGGCGAGCGAGAACCTGCACCTCACGGTGCGCGAACCGGTCGGTGTGGTGGCCAAGATCTTCCCCTACAACCATCCGCTGATGTTCGCCTGCCGGATGGCCGCCCCCCTCGTGGCGGGCAACCCGGTGGTGGCCAAGCCGCCGGAGGCGGCGCCCCTGTCCACGCTGAGACTGGCCGAGCTGGCGAACCAGGTCTTCCCGCCGGGTGTGGTCAACGTGGTGGTCGGCGACGGCCCGGCGGTGCCGGACCGGCTGGTGCGACACCCCGCGGTACGCCGGATCGGGTTCATCGGTTCCGAGCCGACCGGCCGGGCGATCCAGCGGGCGGCGGCGGAGAGCGGCGTGAAGCAGGTGACCCTGGAACTCGGCGGGAAGAACGCGATGGTGGTCTTCGAGGACGCCGACCTCGAGAAGGCGGCGTCCGGTGCCGTTGCCGGTATGAACTTCACCTGGTCAGGCCAGTCCTGCGGCTCGAACTCCCGGTTGCTGGTGCACCGGTCGTTGCACGACCGGCTGGTCGATCGGGTGGTCGAGCTGATCGCGGCCCGCACCGTCGGCGACCCGCTCGACGAGGGCTCGGAGCAGGGCACGATGATCAACCGCGCCCAGTTCGACAAGTCGATGTCGTACGTCGACGTCGCCCTCGCGGAGGGGGCGGTGATCCGCACCGGCGGGGGTCGTCCCGAGGGTCCGGAGTTCGCGGGGTCGCTGTTCGTGGCGCCGACGGTTCTGGTCGGCGTGACACCCGACGCGAGGATCGCCCGCGAGGAGGTTTTCGGGCCGTTGCTCTCGGTGATCGCGTTCGACACCGAGGACGAGGCCGTCGCGATCGCGAACGGCGTCGAGTACGGGCTCACCGGAAGCGTGTGGACCCGAGACCTCGACCGTGCCGTACGCGTCGCGCGAGCCCTGGAGGCCGGCTTCGTCTGGATCAACGGGTCCAGCCAGCACTTCCTCAACGTCCCCTACGGCGGCGTGAAGGGCTCGGGCGTGGGTGGCAAGGAGGAGTGCCTGGAGGAACTGCTCTCCTACACCGAGGAGAAGGTCATCAACATCATGGTGTGATCGCTCGCCGCGATCATCCGGCCGGGCCCGGGCTGTCACAGCCCGAGCTCGGCCACGTCCAGCTGCAGGTCGTGACGGCTGGCCATGATCAGCTGGATCGACTCGGGTGCGAGCAGCTCGGCGAAGCGGGCCGAGGGCGCGGAGATCGACATCGACGCGATCGCACCTCCCGAGCCGTCACGCAGCGGCACCGCGACGGCGCTGACGCCCTTCTCGGTCTGCTGGTTGGTGGTGGCGAAGCCGTTGCGCCGGCAGGCCCTGATCTCGCGCATCAGTCGCGCGAGCTGTCCGTCGCTCAGGGCGTCACCCATCGCCGTCGCCCCCGGGCTCCGATAGAGCCGGTGCAGCACGTCGTCGGGGAGATCGGCGAGCAGGGCCTTCCCCCCGGCGGACGTGCTGGCCGGCAGGACGGCCCCCATGCGCGAGACGATCCGGAGCGTCCGGTTGCCCTCCTGGCTGACCAGGAAGTGGATCTTGGTTCCCACCCGGACCACGAGATTTGCCGTCTCGCCGGTCCGGTTGGACAGCAGTTCCAGGTGTGGAACGGCGACGTCGCGTAACTGGCGGGTCCAGGACAGGCCGACCGGGCCGACGCCGAGAGCCGGGCCGGGGCGGTAGGCCTTCGCGTCGTCCTGCACCGCGAATCCGTGGAAGACGAGCATCGACATGAGCCGGTGCGCGGTCGACTCGGCGACGTCGAGTTCGCGCGCGGCGGTCCGCAGCCGGAGCTCGCCGTGGTCACGCAGCAACTGGATCAGCCGCAAGGCGCGATCGACCGACGACACCATGTAGGCCGGCACTTCCCGCGACTTCTCGGGTTTCTGCATCCCAGAAGTATCTGGTCCGAGTTTCTGCAAAGCAACACAGTGGTTGAAGACGGCGTGACCGGCGTCACGCGCAGGCCGGGCAGTCCGGCCACCCCACCAACAGCGGACCGATGGTCCTCTGCCATGCGCCGACCAGGAACCGAAGGGAACCCGAGGAATCACTATGAGTACTCATCACGGCACCGGGACCGGTGCCGATCAGGACCTCTACATCGGCGTCGACACCGGCGGCACCTTCACCGACATCGTGGTGATGGACGCCGAGGGCGGTGTCTATGCGACCAAGGCGCCCACCACGCCCGACTCCCTCGACGTCGGGGTCTTCGATGCCCTCGCCCTGGTCGCGGAGCACCGCGGCGAGAGTGTGCGCGAACTGCTCGGCAAGGTGGTGACCTTCGGCCATGGCACCACCCAGGCGACCAACGCCCTGATCGAGCGCCGTGGCCGGCTCACCGGGCTGATCACCACCGAGGGATTCGGTGACACCCTGATCATCCAGCGGCTGATGGGGTTCACCTCCGGCGTCCCGGTGGAGCGACTCGGCGACTTCAGCGAACGGTCCTATCCGGACCCGATCGTGCCGCGCGAGCTCATCGCCGAGGTTCCCGAGCGCATCGACCACGCCGGCCAGGTCGTCGTACCGCTCGACGAGGACGCCGTCCGGGCCGAGATCCGGCGGCTGACCGAGGCGGACGTCTCGTCCTTCGCGGTCTGCCTGCTCTGGTCCTTCCGCAACCCGGTGCACGAGCAGCGGGTCGGCGAGCTGATCGCCGAGATCGCCGGCCCGTCGGCGTACATCAGCCTCTCGAGCGAGGTGAACCCGGTGCTCGGCGAGTACGAGCGCACCGCGACCACGGTGCTCAACAGTTATCTCGGCCCGGTCGTCGAGCGCTACCTGGAGAGCCTGGAGGCGCGGCTTCGCGCCGAGGGTCTGGCCGGGCGGTTCAGCGTTCTCAACAGCATCGGCGGCGTGATGAACGCCCGTGACGCGGCCCAGCGAGGCGTGCTGCTGCTCGGCAGCGGCCCGACCGGCGGGGTTCTCGGCTCGCATCACCTGGCCGCCCAGCTCGGCCATCGCAACATCATCACCTCCGACATGGGCGGTACCAGCTTCGACGTCGGACTCGTCGTGGACGGCAAGCCCGTGGTCAAGGCGGTCACCGAGGTCGCCAAGTACCACGTCGCGACACCGATGGTCGACATCACCGCGATCGGCGCCGGCGGCGGCTCGATCGCCACCGTCGTCAACGGAAAGCTCCGGGTCGGACCGGCCAGCGCCGGCTCCTACCCGGGTCCGGTCTGCTACGGGCGCGGCGGCACCCGGGTCACCGTCACCGACGCCGACGTCGCGCTGGGCGTCATCGACCCGGACAACTTCCTCGGTGGCCGGATGGCGATCGACAAGCCGGCGGCGGAGGACGCGATCCGTGCCCAGATCGCCGAGCCGCTGGGGATCAGCGTGGTCGCCGCGGCGGCGGGTATCCGCGAGATCGTGGACGCCCGGATGGCGGACACCCTGCGCGAGCTGACCGTCGGGCGCGGGCACGACCCGCGGGACTTCGTCCTCTACGCCTACGGCGGCGCCGGCCCCATGCACTGCGCGGGCTTCGGCGCGGAGCTGGGGGCGCCGTCCATCGTCGTGCCCGCGACGTCCATGGCGCACAGCGCCTACGGCGCCCTGAGCGCCGACATCCACCACGGGTGCCGAGCGATCGGAGTCGCTGCACAGCTCGCGGGCCGGCACCGCGCCGTGGGAGGAGTTCGACCGGTCGCACATCAAGGCGATCTTCAAGGAGTTGGAGGAGGAGGTACTGGCCAAGCTCGCCGGCGACGACGTCGCCGATGCGGACGTCGTGATCGACCGGTCCGTCGACATGCGTTACCGCAGTCAGACCCACGAACTGATCATCCCGGTCACCGCCGATCTCTCCGACCCGGACTGTCTGCACGACCTGGTGCTGCTCTTCGAGCGCACCTACGAGGAGACCTACGGCAAGGGATCGGGTTTCCGGGAGGCCGGGATCGAGCTGACCACCTTCCGGGTGGCCGGCATCGGACGCACGGTCAAGCCGTCCTTCCGGGCCTTCGAACCCACCTCCGCCGCCGTCGCCCGGACCCGGCCCGTGTTCGACGTACGGGCCGGTGACTGGTGCGAGGCGGCCGTCGTCGACTGGGAGGCGATGCAGCCCGGCCGGCAGCTCGACGGACCGGTCGTCGTCGAGCACCCGACCACCACCGTCTACGTCGCGCACGGCCAGCGAGTCCACGTCGACTCGATCGGCAACCTGCTGATCGACCCCCGGACAGGAGCAGAAGCATGATCACCACCACACTCGACCCGATCACCTTCGAGGTGATCCGGAACAAGCTCTCGGCGATCACCGAGGAGCAGGCGACCACCCTCAAGAACGTCTCCGGGTCGCCGGTGGTCACCGACGCGACGGACTTCAACGTCGGCACCTACCTCGGTGACGGCTCGGTCGTGACGATGGGTCCGCAGGTGCTCTTCCACTCCGGCTCGATGGCCAGCGTGGTGCGCAACATCATCACCGACTGCGAGCAGAACCCGGGGATCAGCGAGGGCGACATGTTCATCCTCAACGACCCCTACAAGGGGGCGTTGCACCAGATGGACGTCACCATCGTCGCCCCGGTCTTCGCCGAGGGCCGGCGGGTCGCCTGGGTCGGCGCGTGCGCCCACCAGATCGACGTGGGCGGAATGAACTTCGGCAGCTGGAGCCTGGGTGCGCGGGGCATCCAGGAGGAGGCCATGCTGTTGCCCGGCATCAAGCTGGTCGAGGGCGGCCAGGTCCGCGCCGACCTGTGGTCGATGCTGATGGGGATGACCCGTATGCCCACCACCGTGGGCCTGGACTTCAAGGCGATGATCGCCGCGAACAACGTCGCCGCCGGACGCCTCGGCGAACTGTTCGATCGCTACGGCCTGGACACGGTGCTCGAGGTGATGGGCCACGAGCTCGACCACTCCGAGCGCGAACTGCGCCAGGTGCTCAGCGCCCTTCCCGACGGCGTCTTCCGCGCCGTCGACTGGATCGAGCACGACGGTCACGAGAACAAGCTCTACGAGTTCCGGCTCACCCTGACCAAGACCGGCGACAGCCTGGAGTTCGACTTCACCGGTACCTCGGAGCAGGCACCCGGCTTCATCAACTGCACCTGGTCGGGCCTGGTCGCCGGCGTCTTCACCGCCCTGCTGCCGACGCTGGCGCCGAACCTGCGCTGGAACGAGGGCCTGCTCCGCCCGATATCGATCACCGCACCCCAGGGCACGGTGGCCAACGCTACCTGGCCGGCTCCGGTCTCCAGCGCGACCGTGTCCGCGGTCTGGGTGGTGACCAACGTGTCCTTCAGCGCGCTCTCGCGACTGGTCACCACCTCGCCGGACGTCGCCGGGCACGGCGCCGCGGTGACCAAGGGGTCGATGAGTGTGATGGTGCTCAGCGGGCAGTACCCGGACGGCGAGCCCTACGGCAACTTCCTCCTGGACTCCACCGCCGGTGGCGGTGGCGCCTACCGCGACCACGACGGCCTGACCGCATCGGGCGACTTCTGCGTCCCGCGGCCGGCGATCGCCAACGTCGAGTCGCACGAGGCCGACGGCCAGATCCTCTTCCTCTACCGGGGAATCGTCCCCGACTCCTCGGGGCCCGGACGGCACCGCGGAGGCTCGACCGTGGGCCTCGCGCTCACCCCGCACGGCACCGAGCAGCTCCAGGTGATGCTCGTCGGCCACGGGGTGGAGGTGCCGAACAGTGCGGGCATCTTCGGTGGCATGGAGGGCTCGTGCAATCGCAACGACCTGCTGCACCTCCTCGACGGCGTCTCACCGATCGGGCTGGTGCACTCCGGCGCCGACCACGAGTCGTGGGCGGGCGGACGGCAGGTCATGGACGCCAAGCCCGGATTCTTCACGCTGCGCCGGGGGGACGCCGTCTCCTACAGCTTCCAGGGCGGTGGCGGCTACGGCGACCCGATCGACCGGGAGCCGGCGCTGGTCGCCCAGGACGTCGCGATCGGGCAGGTCAGCCGTGCCACGGCCGCGGACATCTATGGCGTCCTCCTGGACGACGAGCAGGGCGTGGATGCGTCCGGGACCGACCGGCGACGGGCCGCGATCCGGGCCGAACGGCTCGGTTCCGCGCCCACGGCCTCCCCGGGGGCTGCCGACGCCGAGGCGGGTCGCTGCCTGACCCCCGACCTGATCGTCGCCGCGAACGGCCACGTGCACTGCAGCTGTGGCCACGACCTGGGCGCCGGCCCGGACTGGAAGCGATCCGCGCACCGACGGACCGTTCCGGCGCAGGCACACGGCCCGCTGCTCCGGTTGCACGACGGACTCGAAGTGCGCGAGTACGTCTGCCCGGGTTGCGCCCGGTTGCTGGAGTCGAACGTCTCCCGGATCGGTGCCGCCGACCTGATCACCTCGGAGCTGGCATGACCGCGACCTACCCGCGCTTCGTGGTGCGCACCGAGGTGGTCACCGGTGTCGGCAGCCTGGCCCGGCTCGACGATCTGATCGCGGGCTTCGGGCACCGTGAGATCGCGGTCGTCGCGGACGCCGCGCTGGACGGCGCCGGGGTGCTGGACCAGGTGCTGGCGAACGCGCCGAACACGATCGTGGTCAGCCGCACCCTGGTCGGTGCCGACCCGGACGTCGAGGCCGTCGAGCAGGCGGCGGCGCAGGCCCGGTCCGGGGGGGCGCGCTGCGTTCTCGCCATCGGCGGCGGGTCCGCGCTCGGCGTCGGCAAGGCGGTCGGCATCAGGCTCACCAACGACCGGCGGATTGACGCCTACGAGGGCCGCGACAGGGTGAGCGAGCGGCCCGCACCCACCATCGCCGTCCCGACCACGGCCGGCAGCGGCAGCGAGGTGTCCAACGCGCTCGTGCTCCATGAGGCCGGGCGCGGGAACGAGATCGTGGTGCGCGGGGAGTTCTGTGCCCCGACGGCGGCCGTGCTGGACGCCACCGTGCTGCGCAGTCTGCCGCGCACCCCGCTCGTGCATGCCGCCCTGGATGCGCTCTCCCACGCGCTCGAGGCGCTGTGGGCGCGGGGGGCGAGCTACTTCACCGCCGCCATCGCGGTACCGGCAGCCCGCTCGATCATCGAGGGGCTGCCGGCCGCGGCGGCCGGCGCCGACGACGGCAGCAACCGGGCCGGTGCCAACGACGAGGTGCTCCAGGTGCTGCTCGAGGCGAGTTGCGCGGCCAACATGGCGTGCGGCAACAGTGGACTCGCGCTCGTCCACGCGCTGTCGTCCTCGCCCTCGGTCCGGGTTCCGCACGGCCTGCAGAACGCCGTCCTGCTGCCGCACGTCGCCGCCTTCAACGCCCCGCTGCTCGCTCCGGAGGCGCTCGCCCTGCTGCCGCTGGTCGACGGTCTCTACCGCGAGCTGGGGTTGGTCGCGTCGTTCGCGGCCCTCGACGGACGCTTCGCCCCGGACACCGTCGACGGCCGCCGGATGCTCGAGGCCAGCGCCCGAAATCCGTTCCGCGCCAACAACATCCGCCCGACCACCGACGACGACCTGGTCGCTCTGTTGCACGCCGCCGGCGCGACCTTCCCCGAGGAGACCCGATGACCGCCGACCTGCCCACGCAGCTCGCCGAGGCGAACCACATCCTCTTCGACCAGGGGGTGCTCGACGCCTTCGGGCACGTCAGCGTGCGCAGTGGGCCCGACCGGTTCCTGCTCGCCCGCAACATGGCACCGGTCCTGGTCACGCCCGCCGACGTCCAGCAGTACGACCTCGACGGGGTGACGGGCGACCCGGCGCCGTCCTACCTGGAGCGATTCATCCACGCCGAGATCTATCGCGTCCGGCCCGACGTCCATGCCGTCGTGCACAGTCACTCGGCCTCGGTCATCCCGTTCGGGCTGTCCTCGACGCCGCTGCGTCCGCTGTTCCACATGGCCGGCTTCCTCGCCGACGGCGTCGCCCGGTTCGAGATCAGGGACGCGGCCGGTGACGCGACCGATCTGTTGGTACGGGATGCCGCGCTGGGAGCGGCGCTCGCCGGTTCGCTGGGCGAGGCGCCCTTCGCCCTGATGCGCGGTCACGGCTCGGTCGCGGTCGCCTCGTCGTTGCCGCTCGCCGTCTACCGCGCCGTGTACGCCGAGGAGAACGCCGCTCTCCAATTGCGATGCCTGCCACTCGCCGAGGTCGTACCGCTCACGACGGGCGAGGGCCGGGCCGCCGCGGAGACCAACGCCGGCCAGGTGACCCGCGCATGGGACATGTGGCGACGACTGGCGACGCGCACCCACGACCTGCGCGCCGATGGACTGCCAACCGGCTGACCTCGCCCCACCCCGCGGTGATCATGCAGAACTGCCCACCCGCCCCGCGGTGATCATGCAGAACCGCACGCCCACCCCGCGGTGATCATGCAGAACTGCACGCCGAGCGCCAGGACGCCATCGGACTCTGCAGCGCTCGCCCGACGGGCTGACATTTCCTGGCGTCAAAGCCGAGTTGTGGCGAGTCGCTCGTTCGCCCTGGGTACCCTCCGGTGGGGTGAATGACTTCTTCAAGGATTTCAAGGCATTTGCCCTTTCGGGGAACGTGCTCGACCTGGCCATCGGTGTCATCCTCGGGGCCGCGTTCGGGGCCGTTGTCGACACGTTCGCCAACGACGTACTGATGCAGCTGATCGGGTCGGTGTTCCAGGTTCCCGACACCAGCGGACTGTCGCAGCAGATCAACGGGACCGAGATCCGGTACGGCCACTTCGTCAGCGCCCTGGTCAACTTCGCGCTGATCGCCGTGGTGCTGTTGATCATCGTCCGAATGCTGATCAAGGTCGGCATGGACATCCGCGCTCAGGGAAACCGCGAGTGCAACTTCTGCAAGTCCTCGGTGCCGGTCGACGCGAGCAAGTGCATGTACTGCACCAGCGAGATCGTTCCGATCATCGCCGACTGACCATCGCCGGCTGCGCCGCGCAGTTCTGCATGATCACGCTGGGGTGGGCATGCGGTTCTGCATGATCACGCTTGGGTGGGCGTGCGGTTCTGCATGATCACCGCAAGTCGCCGCGATGGTCTTCGCGGGTGGGTGATCAGGAGGCGGGGCGGCAGGTGGGCGACGCGGGGGCGGCCGAGGCGCTGGACGACGCCGAGGTCGCCGGCTTGAGGGCGAACGACGGCCCGATCACCAGGTCGACCTTGTCGCCGTTGCGGGAGATCTGCTGATAGGTGACCTCGCCCTGCACCTGGGCGGCCACGGTGCGGGCGGCCAGCAGGGCGGTGGGACCGTGCCGGATCACCGCTGCGGTCTTGACCTCGTTCTTCTGCGGGTCGTTGGCCGGGTTGCCGACCACGAACCCGCGCTTGGCCAGTTCCCTGGTCACCTGCAGGGCCAGACCGGCCTTCCCAGTCGCGTTCAGCACCGTGACGTTGGTGTCGGCCGCGGCCTGGGTGGTCGGTGACGGGGACGCTGCGCACTCGGGCAGCCCGGCCGGCTGGCCGGTACCGAAGGGCAGGCTGATCCGGCCGAAGAAGGCGGCCAGTGCGATCAGGCCGAGCACCAGGATCCCGGCGAACAGACCCAGGAAGGTCAGTCGCTGCCGGCGCAGCCGGCGGGCGGTGCTGCTGCGCGGTGGACGACGCCGGACCAGCCGGGTGGGGTCGTCCTCGTACTCGTCGCTCATGGGCTCGCGGAACGTCGTGTCGTCGTCCGGAGTCGCGTCGCCGGCCCGGGGGCGGTCCCTGCGGATCGCCGCGAGCTGTTCGGAGACCCCGGATTCGTCGGGCTCGGTACGGCCAGGCATGACAGGGCCAGGATCGGTGTTG
>DAIOVT010000028.1:0-17184 GCA_036758885.1 Kineosporiaceae bacterium | reverse complement strand
CTGGCAGGCGAGCATCAAGGACGCCGCCCCCGAACGGTTCTGTCTCGAGGAGGTGACCGCCAGCGAATAGGCGATGGTCCGGGTACCGGTTCCGCCGGCCCCCGACACCGCGACCCCGGCGACCAACGGCGCCATCACCGGAGCCAGCCCGACGACGGCCGCGCCGAGGGCCAGCATCAGGTTCGTGCCAACGCCGAACAGACGCCGTCCGAACCGGTCGAGCAGCCCACCCAGCCACGGGCCGCTGAGCAGACCGGCCACCCCGAAGACGGCGACCAGCACTCCACGAGCGGTGGGCCCGAGGCCGAAACTGTCGGCGCCGATCAGCACCACGATCACCGTGATCCCCATGCTGGTCAGGTAGGCGAGGGCGGCGATCGCGCAGGCCAGCAGCAGCGGGTGGGTCAGCAGCTCACGCCACTGCCGGGCGGCCGGCGTGCGGGCGGCGGAGGTCTCGTCGTCCGCGGTGGGCACCGCCCCCAGCACCAGGGCAGCCAGTGCCGAACCGTAGAAGGCCCACGACCAGTGCACGTCGGCGGCCAGTCCGCCCAGCAGTGGCGCGGCCGTCTGGCCGAGGGCCTGCAACGAGCCGAACAGTCCGAGGGCCCGGCCGAGCCGCTGCGCCGGGACGATCGAGCTGATCGCTGCCACCAGAACCGGCGTGGTGAACGCGTTGGCCGCCCCCTGCAACGCCCGGCCGGCGCACAGCAGCTCGATCGAGGGGGCGAGCGCGCACATCAATGACGCTGCCGCGTACACCAGATAGCCGATGCGCAGCGTGCGGCGCCGTCCGATGCGCTCGGCGACGGTGCCCGAGAAGACCATCAGCACCGCGAACGGCACCATGTAGGCCGTCAGCGACACACTTGCCGTTGCCAGCGAGGTGTTCAGGTCGGCGGCCAGCTCGGGCAGCATCGTGGTGACCACCGCGCCACCGAAGGGACCGAGGAATCCGCCCAGGTAGAGGGGCCATAGACCGGCTTCACGGCGCTCCCGCGTCACGTCGGCCCACGGTACGCCAGCCGGTCGGCTCGCGGGCCCTGGCCGAAGCTCGCGGGACAATCGTCACCGTCCCTTGTTCACTCTCAGCGATCGACCGGTTACCTTGTTCGCGCCGCTTGTTGCACTTGATTGCTGCGACTGAACAAACCGAAGGACTCGTATGCGAATCCAGCTCGCCACCCTGCTCGGTACGGCCACCACGGGCGTCCTGCTGGCCTCCGGCCTCGTCCTCGCCTCACCCGCCGCCGCGGCCGAGTCGCCGCAGGCCGCCTACTCCCGAACCGCAGTGACGGCCACCAATGCGGCGCGCACCAAGCAGAAGCTGAAGAAGACCGGCGTCGACTCCTGCCTGACCGGCTTCGCCGCCGCGCACGCCACCAAGCTGGCCAAGGAGAAGAAGCTCTACCACCAGAACCTCAAGCCGATCCTGACCAAGTGCAAGCTCAAGGCGGTCGCCGAGAACATCGCCTACGGCTACCCCAACGGCACCTCGGTGGTGAACTCCGGCTGGATGAAGTCGACCGGGCACCGCAAGAACATCCTGGGCGGCTACACCCTGGTCGCCGTCGAGGCCCGCAAGGCGAACAACGGCACCTGGTACGCGGTCCAGATCTTCGGACGCCGCTGACCCCCACCCACCGTGATCATGCAGAAACTGCACACCCACCCCACCGTGATCATGCAGAACCGCACACCCACCCTCCCCGTGATCATGCAGAAGTGCACGGGTGCCGGCCTGAACCCCGCGCACTTCTGCATGATCACGAGCCAGAGGGGTGGCGGTCACCCCGGCGTCCCGAGCAGCCGAGCAGTTCTGCATGATCACGAGCCAGAGGGGGTGGCGGTCACCCCGGCGTCCCGAGCAGCCGAGCAGCTCTGCATGATCACCGCGGGAGGGTGATCTTGACCTGAAAGTGCGATGCAGCTTCTAGTGGCCTCATGTCCGAGAACCTGCTGTGGTCGCCGTCCGACGTTCCGGTCCAAGCCTTGGGCCTGATGCGCTTGAGTCCGTCGGACGAGGACGACCGCGACCCGTTCGCCCTGATGCGTGAAGCGCTCGACATGGGGGTGTCGCTGTTCGACACCGCCGAGCTCTACGGCAACGAGGAGTTGGTCGGCAAGGCCATCGCCGGACGCCGCGACGAGGTCACGCTGTGCACCAAGTTCGGCGTGATCATCGGGGAGAGTGGCGATTTCGACGATTGGAGCGTGCAAGCCGACCCGGCCTCCGTGCATCGATCGTGCGAGGCGAGTCTGCGCCGGCTCGGGGTCGACACCATCGACCTCTACTACCTGCACCACCGCAGCGACGAGACCCCGATCGAGGACACGGTCGGCGCCATGGCCGAACTGGTCGAGGCCGGCAAGGTGCGCGCACTGGGGCTGTCCAACGTCACGGTGGACGACGTCCGCCGCGCCCACGCCGTGCACCCGATCCAGGCGGTGCAGGAGCAGTGGTCACTGTCCTCGCGTGGCGTCGAACCGATGCTGCCGATCTTGGCCGAACTCGGCATCACGCTGGTGGCACACTCACCGCTCGGCCACGGCTCGCTCGCCGCCGGCGCACAGAACGAGCCACTCACGGAAGCGCTCGCCCGGGTGGCACGAGGACGCTCCGCGACTGCGGCGCAGGTGGCTCTGGCCTGGGTGCATCACCAGGGCTCGCGCCGTGGCCAACCGGTCGTTCCCCTTCCCGGCGCCACCCGGATCAGCCGGCTACGAGCGAACATCGCGGCGTCCCGCATCGAACTCTCACCTGCCGACCTGCACCTCCTGGACGGCGCAACCACCCCGCCGTGATCACGGGTGGGTGGGTAAGCGGTTCTGCATGATCACGCTGGGGGTTGCGTGCAGTTCTGCATGATCACGGCGGGGTCAGGAGTTGGCCGAGACCGGCTGCTGGATCGGACCGGAGTCCGTGCCGTCACCGCCCGGCTCGGCGGGCCGGGCACCGCCGGACCCTGCGGGCGCCGACTTCTCCTGGGCGGCAACGAGTTTGGTTCCCTCGACATCGAGGTCGGGGAGCCAGCGTAGCCACTTCGGCAGGTACCAGGCCTTCTCGCCGATCAGGTACATGATCGCGGGCATCGCGGTCATCCGGATCACGAAGGCGTCGATCAGCACACCGATCGCCAGCGCGAACCCGATCGGACGGATCATCGCCAGGTGGGCGTGCACGAAGCTGCCGAACACCGCGAGCATGATCAACGCGGCGGCGGTGACCACCCGGGCGCCGTGGCTGAACCCCGAACGCACTGCGGTGCGCGCCGGCTGTCCGTGTGCCCAGGCCTCGCGCATGCCCGAGACCAGGAACATCTGATAGTCCATCGCGAGCCCGAAGAGAATGCCGATCACCAGCGTCGGCAAGAAGCTGAGCACCAGCCCGGGGTGTTCCACGCCGAAGAGCGAACCCAGCCAACCCCATTGGTACACCGCGACCACGGCACCGAACGCCGCCGCCACCGAGAGCAGGAAGCCGGCCGTGGCCAGCACCGGCACCAGCAGCGACCGGAACACCAGCAGCAACAGCAGCAGCGAGATCCCCACGACCACACTGAGATAGAGCGGCAGGGCATCGCTCAGCGCCTTCGAGATGTCGATGTTGGCGACCGTCTGACCGGTGTACCCGATGGAGTCGATACCCGAATCGGCGACCACCGACGGCGCATCCGCGCGCAGCGTGTGCACCAGGTCGGCGGTGGCGTCCTCGGAGGGTCCGGTGGTCGGAACCACCTGGAAGGCAAGGGTTTTCTGGTCATCGCTCGCCCCCACCGGCACCACGTAGTCGACACCGGAGGTGGCCTTGAGCTCCGCGCCGATCTTGAGCTCGAGATCGGTGAGCTGATCCGCGCTCATCGAGGCGGCCTTGTCGGACTTGGCGACCGCGATGATCGGACCGTTCGCGCCGGCCCCGAAGTTGTCACCCACGGACGCGTAGGTGCGGTACCCGGTGGTGTCGTGCGGCTCGTAGGCGCCGTCCGGCAGACCGAGTTTCAGGCTCGCCGCCGGGATCGCCAGCGCCACCAGCGCCACGATCGAGGCTCCCAGGGTGACCCACGGGTGCCGGGTGACCAGGCCACCCCAGCCCCGGCCGCGGCCCTCGTGCTCGGCGGCGCTGTGCTCACCGTGCAGCACGTTCGCTGCGGGTGCGATCGCCTCGGCCTCGGCGGCGTCCTCGGCCTCGAGCTGCTCGGCCAGCTTGCGCCGGGCCCGGCCGGAGAGCGCCCGGTGGCCCATCAGCTTGAGCAACGCCGGGGTCAGCGTGATCGAGATCAGCACGGCGACCGCCACGGTGGCGGCGGCGACCAGGCCCATCAACCCGAGGAACGGGATACCGGTCAGGGTCAGCGCGGCCAGCGCGGTGATCACGGTCAGCCCCGCGAACAGGACGGCGCCCCCCGCGGTACCGGTGGCCTTCGCGATCGACTCCTCGATCTCGACACCGCGGGCGAGCTGCTCCCGGTGCCGGTTGACCAGGAAGAGCGCGTAGTCGATGCCGACCGCCAGCCCCAGCATCAGGGCCAGCGCGGGGGTGACGTCGTTCATCGTCACCCAGTGGGTGAGGGTCACCGCGCCGAGCACGCCGACCGCCACCC
Source organism: Kineosporiaceae bacterium (assembly GCA_036758885.1). Taxonomy (GTDB): domain Bacteria; phylum Actinomycetota; class Actinomycetes; order Actinomycetales; family Kineosporiaceae; genus DAIOVT01. The sequence goes on along the minus strand of DAIOVT010000028.1, from coordinate 12,586 downwards.
CGATCACCGCGGTGAGCAGCGGAAGCCCCGCTGCCAGAAGCGATCCCAGCATCACCAGCAGCACCAGCCCGGCGATCGCCAGGCCGATCAGTTCACCCGGGCCCATGATGCTGCCGAGGTCCTCGGAGAGATCCTTGGCGTAGTCGACCTGCACCCCGGCCTGGGCCAGGCTCGAGCTGTCGCTGATCACGGAGTCCTTGGTGGTCACCGGAACCGAGTTGATCGGCTCGGTGAAGAGCACCTGGGCCATCGCCACGTCACCCTTGCTGCTGACCGTGCGCAGCCCCTGGGTCAGCTGCACCCGGGCCTCACCACGCTGCAGTTCGGCCTCGGAACCGGCGATCTTCGACCTGGCCTCGGCGAGTTGCTTCTCGCCGTCCGCAAGTTGTTTCTTGGACGCTTCGAGCTTCGCCTTGCCTTGCGCCAGAGCGGTTTCGCCCTGGCTGAGCTGGGCCTGATTGGTGGCCAGCGTCTGCTTGCCGGCCGCGAGTTGCTGCTTGGCGGCGTTCAGTTTCTGCGTTCCGGCGGCGAGTTCGGCACGTCCGGAGGCGATCTTCCTCTCGCCGGCCACCACCGTGGGTTCCTGCGCCGCGATCTTCTTCTGGCCGGCGGCCAGTTCGGCGCTCTTGGTGGTGATCGTGCGCTCGGCGGCGGCGATCTGCCGGGTCTTGGTGGTGATCTGTTGCTGGGCCGCGTTGACCTGGGCGGTCTCCTGGCTGACCTGCTGCCGGGCCTGCACGGCGCGGGAGTCGTTCTCGCCGTACTGATCACCGAGCGCCGTGGCCTGCTGCTGCGCGCTCACCAGCTGCTGCCGCTGGGTGGCGAGCTGCTGTTGACCGGCCGCGATCTGCTGCTTGCCCGAGGCGACCTGCTGCTTGGCTGCGGTGAGTTGTTTCTGGCCCGAGGCGATCTGCGCCTTGGCCGCGTTCAGCTGCTGACGCCCGGAGCTCACCTTTGCGGCGGCGGCGTTCAGCTGCTGCCGCGAGGAGTTCAGCTTGGCCTGGTTCGCGTTCAGTTCGTTCTGTCCCGCAACGAGTTTCGACTGGGCGGCGGCGAGCTGCTGCTTGCCGTCGGCGAGTTTGGCGGCGTTGGTGTCGAGCTCCTTCTGGCCCGCCGCGAGCTGGGCCTTGCCGTCCGCGATCTTCTTGGTGTTGGTCGCGATCTGGGTCTCGGCGTCGGCCAGCTGCTTCTTGCCGTCGGCGATCTTCGTGGTGGCGGCGTCCAGGTCGGTCTGCGTGGTGAACGGGTTCACCGTCGAGTCGACGCCGTCGATCGACCCCCACTCGGTGATCACGGCATTCACCGCGCTCTTCTGCGCGGCGGTGAACGGTTGCCCGCTGTCGGTGGTGAAGACCACCGTGCCGACCCCCGCGGCCGCCTGGGGCAGCGACGTCTGCAGATCGTCGAGGATGCGCTGGAACTCGGTGCCCGGGATGCTAAGCTTGCTGGTGAACGGTTTGCCCAGGGTGCCCGCGCCGGCGGCGAGCAGGCCCAGCACGAGCAACCAGGCGAGGACGACGGCCCAGGCGCGCCGGGCCGAGAACCGGCCGAGCCGGTAGAGGTAGGAAGCCATGTCGTGGATGTCCCTCGGTGCGTGAACGTCGGGTTTCAGACGGTCGGTTCGGACGGTGGATCAGCCGTTGATCCAGGTCTGCGTGGTCAAGGTCGTCGGGGCGAGGCAGGTGGTCAGTCGGGCCGCACCACGAGGCGCTCGACACCGGGCCTGGCGTACTCGAAGGCGCGATGCACCATCGCGACGAAGCGCTGTCGCGCGGCCTCGTCGATCGGGCCGGTGAAGGTGGTCAGCCAGTGACGCTTGGCGGCGTCGAAGGCCGCCATGCAGATCGCGGTGACCACGGCGAGTTCGAGTTCGTCGGGTGCACAGCCGCGAGCGGCGGTCAGCCGGTCGGCCGCCCAGGTGCGGCCGAGGTCGGTGAGCACCTCGTGCAGCGCCTCCAGCGCGAACCGGTTCGCGGCCGCGGAGCACTCGATCGCCCTCCACGTGTGCGAGACCGCCACCAACAGTTCGACGGTGAACAGTTCGTCGATGACGCTGTTGAGGCTGTCCATCAGGGGCTCGTCGATGGGCCGGGCGGCGAGCTTCGCGCCCAGCAGGTCGAGCACCTGCTGGTCGCGATAGACCATCACGGCCTCGACGCTGGGGAAGTAGTTGAAGAAGGTGCGCCGGGAGATGCCCGCCGCATCGGCGACCCGCTCGGCGGTGAGCTGGTCGAGCGGTTCGGTGGCGAGAAGGGTGAAGAGTGCGGAGACCACCGCCTCGCGGGTGCGGATCTTGTTCGCCTCGCGGCGTCCGGAGGGCGCGGTCAGTGCCATGGGTCGAGAGTAGGCACATCTCTGCACTGAGAGCAAGATTGCCCTCAGTGCAGAGCTCGAACGGCCCTCCGACCTGCGCGGCGACGAATCGGCTTGTGCTGCGGGAAACGTCCCGCAGCGGTGTCGCCCTTGTGGGCAACGTCTCGCCCGGGCAGGGTTGGGCCGTGGCTGAGAAGGACTATGAGATCGAGACCAGTCCCGCGTTCGGACCGTTGCGGATCCGAGCCAGAGGACGGGCCGTGCTGTCGAACCCGATGACCAATCGCGGCACCGCCTTCACCGTGGAGGAGCGGCAGAAGCTCGGCCTGCTCGGCCTGGTGCCGACCGGCGTGCAGACCATGGAGAACCAACTCCGCCGGGTCTACGCGCAGTACCAGAACACCAGCACCTCACTCGGCAAGTACCTGCAGCTTGCCGGTCTGCGCGACCGCAACGAGGTGCTCTTCTACCGGCTGCTCAGCGCGCACGTCGAAGAGATGCTGCCGATCATCTACACCCCCACCATCGGTGAGGCGATCGAGCGCTTCAGCCACGAGTTCATCCGGCCGCGCGGGGTGTTTCTCTCGATCGACCATCCGGAGCGGATCGAGGAGTCCTTCCACAACTACGGTCTCGGCCCGGACGACGTCGACCTGCTCGTGGTCACCGACTCCGAGGGGATCCTCGGGATCGGCGACCAGGGCATCGGTGGAATCCAGATCGCGATCGGGAAGCTCTCGGTCTACACCGCGGCGGCAGGAATCCACCCGCGGCGCGCGATCCCCGTCGTCCTCGATGTCGGCACCGACAACCTCGGCCTGCTCAGCAGCGACATGTATCTCGGCGAGAAGCACGCCCGGGTGCGCGGTCAGGCCTACGACGACTTCCTCGACCAGTTCGTCGAGACCACCACGCGGATGTTCCCGAACGCGATGCTGCACTGGGAGGACTTCGGCACCACCAACGCCCACCGTCTGCTGACCAAGTACCGCGACGACCACTGCACCTTCAACGACGACATCCAGGGCACGGCGGCAGTGGTGCTCGCGGCGATCCTGGCCGGCGTCGACGTGACCGGTGTCGATCTCGACGACCATCGCGTGGTGATCTTCGGGGCGGGCAGCGCCGGCATCGGGATCGCCAACCTGATCCGCGACACGATGCTGCGCACCGGCCGTGAGGAGACCGAGGCCGAGGCCTACTCCCGGTTCTACGCGATCGGCATCGACGGGTTGTACGTCGACGACCAGCCGGGTCTGCTCGACTTCCAGCGCGCCTACGCGCGCCGCCGTGAGGACGTCGCCTCGTGGCAGGTCGCCGATCCGAACCGGATCACCCTCGAGGACGTCGTCCGCAATGTTCGCCCGACGATCCTGATCGGCACCTCGACCAAGGGCGGCGCGTTCACCCAGAACATCGTCACCGAGATGGCCAAGCACTGCTCCCGGCCGATCATCATGCCGCTGTCGAACCCGACGGCGCGGGCCGAGGCCACCCCTTCCGACGTGCTCGAATGGACCGACGGACGCGCCCTGGTGGCCACCGGCAGCCCGTTCGCCCCGATCGACCACAAGGGTGTGCGGTACACGATCGCGCAGTCGAACAACGCGCTGATCTTCCCCGGGCTCGGCCTCGGCGTGGCCACCTGCAAGGCCTCCCGGGTCAGCGAGGGAATGATCGCCGCGGCCGCCGAGGCCCTGGCCAAACTGGTCAACGCCTATCGGCCCGGTGCCTCACTGCTGCCGTCGATGAACCAGTTGCGCACCGTCTCGGCGCACGTCGCGGTCGCGGTGGCGAAGAAGGCCACCGAGGAGGGTCTGGCCCGTAACCCGCTGGACGACCCGATACAGCAGATCTACGCCCGCATGTGGCAGCCGGACTACCCGGAGATCGAACCCATCTGATCACCCGCGCCGTCCGGAGCGGGGACCGCGCCTTCGGGCGGTGCCGTGCTCTTGGTCGGTGCCGTGCCCTGAGCGGGCAGCGCGCTCTTGGCCGCGGCACGCTGCGCCCGATAGGTCTGCTTCGCCTCGCGGACGGCGGCCTGCACCGAACGGAACACCCGGTTCGGGCCGAGCAACTCGATCACGCCGGCCTTGGCGAGCACGTCGCGCACCGGGGTCTGCACGGTGGCCAGGAACAGCCCCAGGCCCTGGTCGTGCAGCTGAACGGCGTACTCGCGCAACCGGTCCGCGGTCGTGGTGTCCATCTGGCTGGTCGCCTCGAGGTCGAGCACGATCATCCGGACGCCTCGGCGCTCGCGGGTCAGGTCGCGCACCCGGCCCAGCACCGGGTCGACGTTCACCCAGAACACCGGCTCGCTCGGCCGGACGACGATCACCCGCCGGGTGGTCCGGCGCCGGCGTGGGTCGTGGCTCAGCGCCCCCCATGACCCCTTCTCACCCGGCACCTTGCCGAGTTCGTGCACCCGCGGCTGCGACATCCGGTAGATCAGGCCGAGCAACGACTGCACGACGGCCACCAGCATGCCGTTCAGCGGTCCGAGCAGCAGCACCCCGCCCAGCGCGACCAGTGAGGCCACGAAGTCGTTGCGGCGCACCATCCGGTAGCGGCGGAAGGCGCTGGGATGCACCAGGTTCCAGACCGAATGGACGACGACCGCGGAGAGCACCGCGCGGGGCAGCGCCGAGAGCAGTCCGGTGGCGAAGACCAGGACGACGAGTACGGTGATCGCCGCGAAGATGCCGCTCATCTGGGTGCGGGCGCCGGCCCGGGCGTTGGCCGCGGTCTTGGAGAGGCTGCCGCCGACCGCCATGCCGCCGAAGACGCCGGAGGCGATGTCGGCGGCTCCGTTGGCGATCAGTTCGGTGTCGTCGCGCAGTTGCTCACCGGGCCGGCCGACGATCCGGGCGGCGGCCAGGCCCTCGGCGAGACCGACCATCGCGATGCTGGCGCCGCCGATCAGCAGACCGCCGAGTTGCCCGGTGTCGATCTCGGGCAGACTCGGCACCGGCAGTCCGCCCGGGACCGCACCGACCACCGCGACCCCCCGCGCCGCCAGGTCGAGCAGGCTGGAGACGACCACCCCGGCCAGCAGCACCAGCAGTCCCCACGGCACCTTGGGCAGCAGTCTGCTGCCGCCGAAGAGCAGCCCCAGCGCCACCGCGCCGACCGCCAGCGATGCCCAGTGCGCCTGTCGGATGTGTGTGATCAGGAACCACAACCTGTCGAACACGGCACCGCTGGGCGCCGTGATGCCGAGCAGCGACGGGATCTCGCCGACCACGATCAGCAGTACCAGCCCGGCCACGAAACCGGTGATGATCGGCTCGCTGAGGAAGCCGGCCACCCAGCCCACCTTGGCCAGCCCGGCGATCACCAGGATCAGCCCGGCGATCACGGCGAGCGCCGCGGTCATCGCCGTCGCGGTCTCCGGGTCGCCGTGGGAGAGCCTGCCGACGATCGAGCCGGAGAGCACCGACACCGTCGAGATGGGGCCCATGAACAGCAGCCACGACGACCCCCACAGTGCGTACGCGAGCAGCGCCGGTGGCAGGGTGTAGAGGCCGACCTGCACCGGCACACCGGCCAGACCCGCATAGGCCAGCGCCTGGGGCAGGGCGAGGGCGGCGACCAGCAGACCGGCGGCGACGTCGGGCAACAGGGACTGGCGACGGTAACCGCGGAGCCGTTGGTACCCCACGGGCGCCTCGGGTAGCCGCGGATACTCCACCATCGGAGTGTCCCACGGGGGTTCACCCTTCGGTCACCTGTGGTTCAGGTGCCGTTCATCGCGATTTCCATCCCGAGCCTCCGTCGCGAGTCTCCGTCCCGGGGTTCCTGCCGGGTCAGCCCGCCGTCAGGGCCAGGTCGAAACTGACGTCGCTGGAGCCGGGCTGGTCCTGGTGCACCTCCGCGGTGACCACGTTGGTTCCGGTGCGCAGCAGACCGGCCGGCACCGTGAAGGTGTGCACGGCACTCTCGGCGGCACCGTTGACGTTGCTCAGCGCCACGGTGTCGGGGTTGAGCAGGCCGTCGGGCAGGTTGCTCCGGGCCACCTCGACGCCATTGAGGTAGACCGCCGCGCCGTCGTCCCGCACCAGCGACAGCCGCAGCGAGGTGATCACGGTGGGGTCGGCGACGGTGAAGGCGTGCCGGAAGTAGTACGAGGTCTGCCACTTCGTCACCAGGGTGCGCTCGTCCCCGTCGCCGTATCCGAGCTCGGCCGGCCCCTGCGCCCACGAGGAGTCGTCGAACCCGAGCGTGCTCCACCCGGTGCCGGCCGAGCCGGCCTGGTACCTCCAGGTCGCGCCGCGGGCGACCAGGTCGCCGCGCGGCACGGTCGGGGTCGGGGACGGCGTCACGCTCGGCGTCGGTGTCACGCTCGGCGTCGGTGTCACGCTCGGCGTCGGTGTCACGCTCGGCGTCGGCGTGGGGGACGGCGTCACGGACGGCGTGGGGGTCGGGGTAGGCGTGAACGTGCTGCCGGGCAGCGCACCGAACTCGGCGTAGCGCTGCACCGAACTGCCCACGAACCGCTCGAAACCACCACCGAGCCGCAACATCCCGGGCTCGGCGAGCACCGCCCAGACCCCCATGCCGTTGAGCAGCCTGGGCGCGAAGTCGCCGAGCACCGCACCGGTGTCGGCCCGCAGCGCGACGATCCCGGCCCGCGCGGACCCGGCGAAGTCGGCGTCGAAGTGACCTCCGGCGTAGACCACCGAATCGATCACATCGATGCCCTGCACGTCGCCGTCCCCGTACTTCGACCAGCGGGTCGCGCCGGTCGACCGGTTGTAGGCCACCGCCCGGCCTCCGGGGCCGGCCACGCCGGTGTAGACCGAGTTCTCGTCCTGGGCGAGGGCGAGCACGAAACAGGGCATGGACGAACTGACGCAGGCCGGTGCCGGCGCCCAGGCGGTGGCGGCGCCGTCCGGGGTGATCGCGCCGAGGTAGGAGCGGGAGGCACCGGAGAGCAGGGTGAACTCTCCCCCGACGATCAGCGAGCCACCGTCCGGGGCGGGCTCGATCGCCCGCACGCCGGCCGACGCGGACCCGGTGAAACCCGTTCGGGCAGTGCCGGTCACGGCGTCCACCGCCCCGATTCGGCTGAACGGGCGACGGGCCAGCGTGGTGAAGTAGCCGCCGACGTAGAGGGTGCCGTCCAGGACCGCGATGCTGAGCACCGTCGCGGCGGCGTCCGCGGTGAAGGTCGTGCGCACCTGCCCGGTTCCGACCGAGACCGCGGCCAGCCGGGCCCGGGCCACCCCGCCGATGCTGGTGAAAGCGCCACCGACGTAGACGGTCTCGCCGTCCGGGGACGCCTCCAGGGCGCGTACGTCACCGTTGCTGCCCGGGTTCCACGGCAGCAGCTCACCGGTGGCCGCGTCGAACGCGGCGAGCCGTTCCCGGCTCACCGCAACGCCTTTGGGGCTCCACAACGAGGTGAAGGTGCCACCGACGATGATCGCGTCACCGGCCCGCACCATGGCGTAGATGCGTCCGGAAGCGGGTTTCCAGCTGGTTCGGGGCGCCGGGTCGTAGGCGGCCTGCGCCGGGGCCGCCGTGAGCAGCCCGCCGGTCACCGCGAACACCACCGCCGCGACAACAGCGGTCAGCACCCGTGCCGATCGGCCGATCGGGCGGGTACGCGTCGCAGTCCGTCGCATTCTGGGGTCCATCCGTTCCCTGGGTGACGCCGAGCCCACCCAGTAGGCCGCCGGACGCTCACCCTGTGCCACCGCCCGCAGCCGGATTCACCCGGCCGCTGGGGCATCTCACCCGGACGCCGCACCCCCGCCCGCGCAGATCGGGGTTCAAGTCGAGGGCCCGGGTTGCCGATCCCGAAAACCGCGACGGGTCCGGCCGTGGACCCGACTTCAGCGGTGCATGAGGGAACGAGGACTGCGATGCGAATGACAGTGCGACTCAAGGTCGCCCTGATGGCCGTGGTCGGCGCATTGGCCCTGATCATCGTGGCCTCTATCGCGCTCACCTCGGCGGCCAGGTCGAAGGACACGGCACACGAGGTCGCTCAGCTGAGCACCGGTCTGAGCCGGCAGTGGAACGCCGACATGATGCACGACGGCATCCGCGGTGACGTGATGGCCGCCCTGTACGCCGACGACGCCACCGAGCGGAAGACGTTCGAGGTGGACGACGTCACCCAGAAGTCGACCGACATGCTCGGCCACATCGACGCCGCCGCCGCCCTGGCCCCCGCGGCCCTGGCCGAGGACTTCCGGACGGCGCGGTCCGAGGTCGCCACCTACGGCACCATGGCCACCGAGATCGTCAAGCTCGCGGCCACCGACAAGAGCGCCGCGGCGGCCAAGCTGCCCGCGTTCCTCGACCAGTTCAGCGCCCTCGAGGAACAGCTCGGCGCGCTCGACGAGGGCATGCTCACCGCGACCAGCGAGGCGAACCGGCAGGCCGAGCAGAGCGTCAGTGACGCTCAGCGCAAGATTCTGATCAGCTCGATCACCGCCGTCCTGGTCTTCGCCCTGATCGCCTTCTGGCTGGCCCGCGGGCTGAGCCGAGCGGTCGGCCGGCTGCGCCAGGTGCTGGACGGCATCGCCCAGCGCGACCTCACCGTCCGCGCGGAACTGGCCGGCAACGACGAGTTCACCGACATGTCCAAAGCGCTGAACTCGGCGCTGGACGAGATCGGCGGCACCATCGCCGAAGCCGGCCGGGCAGCCAAGACGCTGACGGCCGAGTGCGAGCGGCTGGGCGTGGTCTCCGACCAGCTCGGTGAGCTGGCCGGCAACTCGGCCGACCAGGCCGGCGCCGCTGCGGCCTCGGCCCGGCAGGTGTCCAGCCACGTGCAGACCATGTCGGCGGCCACCGACCAGATGGACGCCGCGATCAACGAGATCGCCGGGCAGACCTCGACCGCGGCCGGCGTCGCCGCCGAGGCGGCCCAGTCGGCCGCCGACACCAGCGTCACCGTCGCCAAGCTGAACGAGGCCAGCGAGGAGATCGGCGAGATCGTCAAGGCGATCACCTCGATCGCCGAGCAGACCAACCTGCTTGCGCTGAACGCCACGATCGAGGCGGCCCGGGCGGGCGAGGCCGGCAAGGGCTTCGCGGTGGTGGCCAACGAGGTCAAGGAACTCGCCCACGAGACCGGTCAGGCCACCAGCGACATCACCAACAAGATCGTCACGATCCAGACGATCACCTCGCAGGCCGCCGACTCGATCGGCGCGATCAACCGGGTGATCGAGCGGATCAACCAGAACACCGGCATGATCGCCACCGCGGTCGAGGAGCAGTCGGCCACCACCGCGGAGATCACCCGCAGCGTGCTCGAGGTCTCCCAGGGCGCCGAGCAGATCGCCACCAACGTCGAGGGCATCGCCGACTCGGTGCAGGCCACCTCGGCCGGTGCCGAGTCGACCCGTTCGTCCACGCACACCCTCCACGAGGTGGCCCGCGAGGTCGACGCCCAGATCGCCCGGTTCCGCGTCTGAGCCCACGCGGTGTCCACGCAGTTCTGCATGTAGTACCCACGCAGTTCTGCATGATCACCACCTGACCCCAGCCATCCCGGCGTGATCATGCAGAACTGCACGCCCACCCCGGCGTGATCATGCAGAACTGCATGCGCCTGCGCAGCGGTCAGCCGGGCAACCAGCGCAGAAGTGCCTGGGAGACAACGGGACTGGCGAAGTAGGAGCTGTGATCGACCCCGGCGGTGGAGGGGATGACCACCCGTTCGGAGACCGGGAAGCACATCGAACCGGGCACCTCGTAACTGCCCAGCGTGGGCACCACCAGGTCGTTGGCGGTCTCGCCGAAGAGCCGGTCGGTGGCCCGGTCCCGGGTCAGCCGGGCCAGCGGCGAACCGTCGGCCGGCTCGAAGTCGGAGCAGATCACCGAATAGGACGCCGAACTGCCGGGCGAGTTGTTGAACTGCTTCAGCGGATCACCCTGCGGGTCCATCGCGGCGATGCCCTCGAGACCTCCGAAGGCGCCGACGCTCAATTGCTTCACCACCACCGCGATCACCGACACGACGTCGGCGATCCCGGTGCCCGGCAGCAGCATGGCCAGGTTCGTCACCCGGTCGACCAGCCCGGTCAGCCGCCGCGGGTCGGCGAGCACCGTGCCGGCATTGGGGGCGGCGACCATCACCAGGTTGCGCACGGTCAGCCGGCCGGCCAGACCGTACTGAGCCGCACGCTCGGCCAGCGCACGGCCGACCAGGCCGCCGCGCGAGTGCGACACGACGTCCACGGTCAGCGGGCCGGTCACCGCGGCCTCGTCGAGCAGGCGGCGCAGACCGGCGACGTTCTCGCTCAACCTGGCCGACACGCTCGGATGATCGAAGGCGATCACCCGGCCGCGGTACCGCCTGATCAGTTCGGCCCTGGTCGCGACGGGCAGCGCGGAGTACGCGGAGCGCGCCGTGCTGAAGGTGCCGTGCACCAGCAACAGCACCGGGCCCGTGGCCAGATCGGCGCACTCGGCGGCCGACATCGTCGCCGACCCACGGCCGGGGATGCCCTGCCCGGTGATCCTGCGCAGACCCTCGGGACGGTTCCGCACCTCCCAGCGCTTGGCGAAGCCGTTGCTGATCCGGCCGAGGATCGGATCGATCAGCGGAAAGACGAAGGCGGTCAACAGGTTTCGGGCCACGAGGGCGGCAAGACCACGATCGTCAGGATCGTCCCCGCGCACGTCGGCGTCGTCACGGGTGACAGCCGGACCCTGCGCCGCGCCGGCCGGACCACCCAACAGCAGTTTGCGATCGAGTCGATAAGTGTTCTGCGACAAGGGGTGACGACCACCTCGCTCACCCGGCTGCGGAAAGTGCCAGGACACCAGTCCGTCGTCGGCCCGGTGCAGCAGCACCTGCCCCTGCCCCGCGGGCGGGGCGGGCAGGTCGAGCGTCACCGGGGCGGAGAGCTCACGGCTGCGGCGCCGCGTCTGGGATTCGGGGACGGCGAGATCGAGCCGGACGCTCAGCTGTTGCTGCAGGTCGGCCTGGCGCAGCCCCTGGAAGGCCGCGGCCCACGCCGGGTCCAGCCCCCGCCCGGACGCATCCCCCCAGCCGCTGTCTCGATCCGCATCGACCAGGCCGGCCTCGCCGTCCAGCCCGGGAGTGCTCACACCGACCCCCGAACCGAGGTCCACGACGTGACCGCTCCGGTTGAGTTGGGTACTCATCGACTGACTCCCACCGCTGCGCTGTTCGGTCTGCAGAGGGCAGAGCGCAGCGCGGGGTCGCCTGATACCGGACGGGCCCGGCCGGCCGGATTGCGCCGACAGCCCGACGTTGCGGCCGCAGCGCTGGCAGTAGCGGTAGCGGGATCAGTCGGCGCCGAAGTCGAACGAGGCCTGGTCGACCAGAACGTCGTCCGGCTGGCCGTCGGTGTCGCGGCCGATCTCGGCGATCTCCTCCGAGCCGCCGCTCTCCAGCTGGCCGATCAGGTCGGCGTGCCCGCCGAGCTGGCCCTGGGCCGCGTAGAGCTCGAGCTTGGCACGGGAGTCGGCGATGTCGAGGTTGCGCATGGTCAGCTGGCCGATCCGGTCCAGCGGGCCGAAGGCGGCGTCCTCGGTGCGCTCCATCGAGAGGCGGTCCGGGTGGTAGCTGAAGGCCGGGCCGCGGGTGTCGACGACGGTGTAGTCGTCACCGCGACGCAGCCGCAGCGTGACCTGCCCGGTGACCGCGCTGCCGACCCAGCGCTGCAGGCTCTCACGCAGCATCAGCGACTGTGGGTCGAGCCAACGCCCTTCGTAGAGAAGGCGTCCCAGGCGGCGGCCCTCGGCGTGATAGTTCGCGACCGTGTCCTCGTTGTGAATGGCGTTGAGCAGCCGCTCGTAGGCGATGAACAGCAGCGCCATACCGGGGCCCTCGTAGATGCCCCGGCTCTTGGCCTCGATGATCCGGTTCTCGATCTGGTCGGACATGCCCAGGCCGTGCCGCCCGCCGACCGCGTTCGCCTCGCGCACCAGGTCGACGTCCGAGTCGAAGCTCTGCCCGTTGATCGTCACCGGACGGCCCTGCACGAACTCGACGGTGACGTCCTCGGAATCGATGCGCACCGATGCGTCCCAGAACTTGACGCCCATGATCGGCTCGACGATCTCCAGCGAGGTGTCCAGGTGCTCGAGCGTCTTGGCCTCGTGCGTGGCGCCCCAGATGTTCGCGTCGGTCGAGTAGGCCTTCTCGACGCTGGCCCGGTAGGGCAGTCCGCGTTCGGTCAGCCAGACCGACATCTCGGTGCGGCCGCCGAGCTCGGAGACGAAATCGGCGTCCAGCCAGGGCTTGTAGATGCGCAGCTGCGGGTTGGCCATCAGGCCG